>NZ_JAVJRX010000071.1:0-20906 GCF_040219735.1 Coleofasciculus sp. G1-WW12-02
CCTCTGGAGTTATCTAAATTAGGCTCAATACTTGGTAGTTTTCTACGGGTGTTTGGTTTAAGTATTGCCGCAAGGATAGATAATTGTAAGGTGTGTCGCGGAACTAAGAATCCCCGCACTTATAGGGCGGGGAGTGTCAAATCCTCTCCCCTTAAACTAACGCTATCAGGCGGGAGTCCCAAACCTGATTATGTCGTTATACCAATAGGTAGGCGGTACTTGACTTTCGTGTCGATGTCCGCGCTGGTTATCCTCACGGAAGTGTCCCAGGGGAGGAAAAATGAATCGGCTTGGTGCTGAAATAGACCAACTTCCTATCCTATCGACGGAATCCAGGGGCTGAAATGGACTTTTTGCTTTTTTCGCCCTTTTCCAAAAACGGCTGAAATCTTTAATTTTCAAGGTTCCTAGCGTTTTGACGGCTGACCGGGGTTCTCGCCCCCGCTTCGTCCCGTCAAAAATCAGCTTATTCACATCATAGAATGAGAGTCTCCGATTGTCGAGGTTTTTCTGAACCGTAGGTAATCGTTTTCCGTACCGCACCCGCATCCAACACATAAATGCGAACCGAATCCTCCGCCGGCTTAATCAACCCTTCAACCTGAACCAACCGATTGTTAACTGATGTATTCGTTGCGATAAAGATTCAAAGCCGCACAGAATACACAGTTGACTTCACGGAAGCTGTGGCTTTAGCATCGATTTCGATGACTGGACTTGTGTTCTAGATAAGCGGAATGATTAGTCCTTCCTTTGCCAAAAATGAACCTTCACAAGCGCTTTGCACCTCGATGGCGATTTCATCAAGCATATCATCGGAATGATTGGGTTCATGGTGAAAAATTGCCAGTTGTTTGACGCCGGCGGCTTTGGCGAGTTTTACCCCTTCTTGCCAGGTTGAATGTCCCCAACCTACCTTAGGAGACTTGGGATTGTGGTATTCTTGGTCAGTGTACATGGCATCGTAAATCAGGACATCTGCATCACGAGCTAAATGCAGCACATTTTCATCCAAGTGATCTGGATAATGTTCGGTATCGGTACAGTAGACCGCAGAACGTCCCTGCCAACTTACCCGGTAACCCATCGCCCCATTGGGATGATTTAGGGGACTGGTTTCAATGGTAATATCCCCTAGCGTCATCGTATCGCCACAGATTAAGTCATAGAATTTCAAATCCGCCTGGATATCACGTTTCGGGACAGGGGAATTCAAGTGCAATACCCGCTCTTTGAAATGCTGCTGCATGGACACCCCATCTGGTGCGGCGCCATGAATATGCAACAGATTACCCTCGATAAAAGCGGGGTCAAAAAAGGGTACGCCCTGAATATGATCCCAGTGATAATGGGTAAAAAACCAATAGGCTTCAACGGGGAGTTGGGGCTTTAGATGTTTCCCCAGCATCCGGATACCGGTACCCCCATCAAAAATTAGGCGTTTGTCAGCGATACGCATCTCCACACAGGAGGTGTTCCCGCCGTAGCGAATGGTTTCTTTCCCAGGGGAGGGAATACTACCCCGCACGCCCCAGAATTGGACAACGAACTCAGAGGAAGGACTGCTTTCCATCGGAATTTTAAGGCTTTAATGTATGGCACTGACCCTGATGACGCAGTAGGTGATCACATAATACTAAGGCGACCATTGCTTCTACCATAGGCACAGCCCTGGGTAAGACGCAAGGGTCGTGACGCCCTTTGGCAGCAAGTACTGTTTCTTCACCGGTACTGGTCACTGTACGCTGTTCTTTTCGTATAGTAGCAGTGGGCTTAAATGCCACTCGCAAAATAATCGATTCTCCGTTTGTGATGCCTCCCTGAATGCCACCAGAACGGTTGGTTGTCGTCCGTACCGCTCCAGTATCATCGAGATAGAATTCATCATTATGTTCAGAACCCGTGAGCAATGTTCCGGCAAAGCCAGAACCAATCTCAAAGCCTTTGCTAGCGGGTAGGGACATCACGCCTTTGGCGAGATCCGCTTCCAGCTTATCAAAGACAGGTTCTCCTAGCCCTTTAGGCACATTGCGGGCGACACATTCGACTACCCCACCGATGGAATCCCCTTCACGCCGGATTAGCTCGATTTTTTCTATCATTCGTTGGGCGCATTCACTATCAGGACAACGGACGATATTACTTTCAACCTGTTCCAGGGTGACGGTGTGGGGATCAACGATGCCTTCTAAATCTTGAATGCGTTTAACATAGCCAACGATTTCCACATTGGCAACCTGTTTGAGGATTTTTTTGGCGATCGCACCCGCCGCCACTCGACCAATGGTTTCCCGTGCTGAGGAACGTCCACCCCCCTGCCAATTGCGAATCCCATATTTAGCATCATAAGTGGCATCGGCGTGGGATGGGCGATATTTAACCGCCATCTCTGAGTAATCTTGGGGGCGAGTATCTTTGTTGGGGACAAAGATAGCAATGGAAGTACCCAAGGTTTTCCCTTCAAAGACACCGGAGAGAATTTCACAAGTATCGGTTTCCTTGCGCGGGGTGGTAATCTTGCTTTGTCCGGGACGCCTGCGATCGAGTTCAAACTGAATCTCTGATGCACAAATCTCTAATTGGGGCGGACATCCATCGATCACCACACCGACACCGCCGCCGTGGGATTCCCCATAAGTCGTAATCCGAAACAGATGCCCGAAACTATTACCCATAATAATCGAGATGATGCCTTTAAGTCTTCCATGTTAGCAACGATTTAGTCGTCTCCGCCCACCCTACACCTTAGCCCTCATACTTTCCTGTACCCAATCCCTATGGTTCCCACCGTTACGACAATTCCCATTCAACATCTTGCCTCAGGCGATCGCCTCTCGCTCCAAGTCTACAGGTTTATTGGCGCAAGCCCTGGAAAAAAGGCTTATGTCCAAGCCAATCTCCATGGTTCAGAAATTGTTGGCAATGCTGTCATTCACCAACTTATTGAGTTTTTCAGCCACTTAGAGGACTCTCAACTTACCGGAGAAATTTGGCTGGTTCCTGTCTGTAATCCTATCGCCACTAACCAGCGTAATCATTTCTTTGCCACTGGACGATTCAATCCCTATGATGGCAAGGATTGGAATCGGATCTTTTGGGACTACGAAAAAGAAGACGAGGATTTAGCTGAGTTTGCTGAATTTCAGGTGTCTCACTCTCCTGAAGAAATCCGCCAAAATTATTTGCAACGTATTCAAGCTAGCTTTAAAAAACATGGGGATAAACTCCAGTCTCCTAGCGGACTTCCCTTTGGTGAACGCTATCGCTACCAGCTTCAATCCCTCTGTTTAGATGCTAACTATGTGATTGATATTCATAGTTCCAGTAATCAGGCGATTGATTATTTGTATTGTTTCCAGAGTCGTGAGGAAAGCGCCAAAGCCTTTCTTTTGAATCGCGGTATTTTAATGAATGAATATGATGGCGATGCCTTTGACGAAGCTTTTATGAAGCCGTGGTTGGCATTAGAGAAGCAATTGGCAGCCTTGGGTAAAACGATTCAGTTTGATGTCGAGTCCTGGACAATCGAACTGGGTTCGGGGATGGAAATGAATCCCGACTCGGTAAAAAAAGGAGTTATGGGTATCAAAAATTATCTAGCACAAAAACAACTGCTAGATTGTCCCAATTTGCCCCTAGACAACACAACCTCTCAATTGGTTGAATTTACCATAAAAAGCCAAATAAAACAGTATTATGCTCCAGCGGGGGGTATGATTCAATCACGAGTTCAGTTGGGCAGTAAAATTAGATCAGGTCAGTCTTTATATCAATTACTGAGTTTTAACCGAGAGGGAGATTTACCTCAATTAATTGAGGTTATGGCTGAATCCGATGGTTTGGTGTTTAGCGTTGCCAAGAATCATGCTGTTAATGAAGGCGAATATATTTTATCAGTTATGTAGTATGGTATTGCCAGTTGAGGAGTTAATACATGCTAAATACAGATGGGTTAGTGTATTTAAGAGCAGAAGATCCCCCCTAGCCCCCCTTAATAAGGGGGAAAAATAAGTTTCCCCTTATTAAAGGGGGGTTTGGGGATATCAGTCTTATCCGCTTAAACAGTTATCATGTCCTTTTAGCTTGCAACCTTCCTCCTTACCTTCGCTGCTTCTGCCTTTTGCTATAGCTTTTGTCGCTCAAAAAAATATAAGATTATAAAATGGAAGAAAGCAACAATTTCACCTTAATCCCCGACGCAGACGCCGTAATGATTCCTCAAGCCCCAGAGGGATTTAAATCTGGCTTTGTGGGTATCATTGGACGCCCGAATGTGGGTAAATCGACGTTAATGAATGAATTGGTGGGACTCAAAATTGCCATCACGTCACCCGTCGCCCAAACCACCCGCAACCGCTTACAGGGTATTCTTACCACAGAAAATGCCCAACTGATTTTTGTGGATACGCCAGGAATCCACAAGCCTCATCATCAACTGGGGAAAGTTTTGGTACAAAATGCTAAGATTGCTATTGAAGCGGTGGATGTGGTGCTATTTGTGGTGGATGGAGCGACACCCGCAGGAGGAGGCGATCGCTACATTAGTAATCTACTCACCCAAACCTCAACACCTGTAATTCTAGGCATTAACAAATCAGATTTACAATCTCCAGGCATAGACTTAGATGAAGGGTATCATCAACTGGCAGCTCCCCACAATTGGCAGGTGATAAAATTCTCTGCCCTGACGGGTGACGGGTTGGCATCTTTACAGCAACAGTTAATTGATCGACTAGAACCGGGTCCCTATTATTATCCGCCGAATTTAGTCACCGATCAACCCGAACGTTTTATTATGGGAGAATTAATTCGAGAGCAAATTCTGCTGTTGACTCGCCAGGAAGTTCCCCATTCCGTTGCGATTACGATTGATGCCGTTGAAGAAGAACCTAAAATTACTCGCATCCTCGCAACGATTCACGTTGAACGGGAGTCGCAAAAAGGAATTTTAATTGGAAAAAAGGGCAGTATGCTGAAAACTATTGGTTCGGATGCGCGTCAGCAAATTCAAAAATTAATTGCGGGTAAAGTTTATCTAGAATTATTTGTCAAAGTGCAACCTAAATGGCGACAATCTCGTCTGAGATTAGCAGAGTTGGGGTATCGGTTGGAGGAATAGTTATTCGTTTATGTCATTTGTCAAGGAACAGGGAACAGGTAGAGTTCTGAGTTATAGCTGTCGTCATCAAGTTTAAGCTAGAATTAGTATCACAAAGGTTGATATACGTCAACTCCAGAGCGGTAAATTAACCTGTTCTGAAGCAGGATAACTGTTCTAACTCTTATAGGTTCAGGGTAAGGCGGGAATGGTTTCCGACTCGGCATTCTGCAACAGTATATTGTATATTAAGGAGAGCGATCGCGATGAAATTTACAATTGTTATACTGACTACATTTGTGACCACAATCGGCGTAGCGGGTCAAGGAATGGCTCAAGCTAGAACGCCGTCTCAAGAATTTTTCGAGCAGGGATGGCAGCAATTAGAGCGAGAAATTCGCACTCTCCAGGATGAAAATCCGGAAGCGGAGGAGAACCTGCAACGACAATCGGGAGGGAAGCCGATACTGGATGTAAATCCAACGGCTGAGAGTGAACCTCGCCCAGAGATTGAGGGTATTGAGCAACCTAATTCTCAGCCTGATCAGGTAGATGAGACGCCTGTTAACTAGAGTTATGTATTCATGTAGAGAGGTAGTATATTACGTCTCTACATGCTTAAGGCGTACCACCTAATTTCGCTGCCAATTCTCCTTTAATCCGATTGAGAATAGAGGTTTCATCCAACGACGCCAGAATGCGACTAACTACAGTTTTAGGTGCATCTTCTCCCCAAGAGGCACCATTGGCTAAATAAACTTTTGTCACTTGTCCAATTGCATAAGTAGAAACACCCGCGACACCCGCCTGAGTCATGGCGACAGACAGATAAGGCGCTAAGGTAACACCACCTGTGGCGGGTGCAGATAGCCCTAGCAATCCCTTAATACTACTTAATCCCAATGTCGCTAACAGTTCACTCGCACCAATTCCCCCCATACTCAAGGCGATTTTCTGAAGCAATCCCACAGCACCTTGCTGGGTCATGGAGATACCGTAGAGGCGAGATAATGCTAGAATCATCACCACGTCTACAACCGTTGCCGTGAGTAGATCCAGAACCGTAACGGGATTGAGTGCGATCGCGACGGATTTGGTCATTACGGCTTTCCAGATCATCTGATTAGCACTTTCTTCCCGAATCTCCATTTTCCGTTGCACCAGTTGTTCATTCACCTCACCCGCGTACATCATCGAATTTAAGGCGACTAAGGATTTACCTTCCCGGTGCAAAATTTCTAGTATTTTTAGCTTTAATTCTTCAATCTGGGGGGTTCCCAGACGCCGTTGAATCGCGCGGCTACCATCAGCACGACGCACAGCTACCGCTTCTAAAGGTGCAGCCGCCACCCGGACAATCTCGGCGGGGGAGAGCAACTGTTTCACCCGTTCATCGCGAATTTTACGATAAATCACGTCTCGATCGGCTTCGGGATATTGGTCAATTTTATTAAAGACGAGTAGCATTGGCTTACCGCTATCTCGTAATTGAGACAGGGCTTCATATTCGACTTTGGTAATATCCCCAGCGATAATAAATAGAATCAGATCTGCTTGTCTGGCAACAGTTACCGCTAACGCCTCACGGGTTTCCCCATTGACTTCATCAATCCCTGGCGTATCAATAAACTGGATTTGGGATTCCCCAATACTAGGTAACGCCACCCGCAGGATTTCGTGAGCACTGTTTGCCAAGGTTTCCTGGCTTAACTGCCAATTGGCGGTTTGAGCATTCTGAGTCACCCCATGTAGCGCCCCAGTTTCAAACACAGGTTGTCCTAATAACGCATTCAGTACCGAGGATTTGCCCCGTCCTACCATACCAAAGGCAGCGATTTGCACACAACTATGTTCGAGTTTGTCCAAGAGATTAGCTAAATCCCCAATTTCCGACTCTAACCCCGCTTGTTCTTGGGGGGTTAAATCAAGATTGCTGACTAACTCACGCAAGGAGTCTTGGGCGCGTTTGTAGTGGAGTTCCCCCTGAACCGCGTCAACACTCCACATCGCCCAATCCCAGTCTTGGTTGGAACCTGGAGAATTGTTTGTCAAAATCATAATGCATCCTCCCCAACAGGAAACCCCGCGTCCCCAGAACGGGGAGGAATGCTCACGCTTCGCTTATGTTCGCCCATTTTTTCCTTTATTGTTTATTTTCTTGTCGTAGAATTGTACTAACACCCCTGGTGGAGACACCCCGCCAAAAGCGGACAGCACCAGGACGGTAAGTAACCAGAAAGTTGGATATCTAACTGACTGGCTAGGCGGCGTTTGACGGTCGCAGCGGGAACGAATACGTTCTGTCGGCAGAATCCCTCGTACTTTAGTCGAGGGACTGTCAAACCTCCTGCGCTAGGGTTGAGTTTACCTCGATCCTAGCGTCCTTGGCTCTATAATAGATGTAATCTAGCTAGAGGAGAGACAAAGTTGGAGTTATTATGAGTGAGTCACAAAGCATCGAAAAACGAAGCAGCTAGAAAAGCATCTTGGAAATGCGATGAATCTTCTCCAATTCAAAATTAACTTTTTAGACTTTAAAACACTCTACATAGTATTGATGTCATCATGTCAATAACAAGACCATCAGTTAAAGCTACCGACATTGCTGAATATATTCGTTTTCAATCCTGTGATCGCCGCTTTAAGTTAAAGTATAACAATCATGAGCTTGCTAAACAAATTCCTTTTTATAATTTAATCTTTAATACATCCTTAGATCCAGTTCTTGAAGAAGAAGGTCGAAGAAGAGAAGATGACTGGGAGATTTCACTTCAGAAAGAGGGTTTGCTTGATCTAACTAAAATAAATCAGAGGTCTGGTAAAGAACAGGCAACTGAATGGAATGAATTTGTTGAAAAAATACAAGATTTGCCAAGCCAACAAAAAGCCTATGGGCGAGAAATTTCCATAGAAGGTAATCTCGGAGAATTTAATATTCGTGGACAAATTGACTTCGTTGTTGTGCTGTGGGAAAACACTCAACCTAAACTGCGTTTAGTTGAAAGTAAAGCATCTCGAAAAGATCGGACTTATCATCAAGTACAGGTTGCTTTATATCGGATGCTCGTGCGTAAACTAATAGAAGAAAATCAAATTACCATCAATGGGATAAACCTGAAGCCTGAAAATGTTGAATGTATTGTTGTCCGCATTGATGAAAACACAAATAAAAATCAGGATATTATTAATTCTGAAGCTCTAAATTTGGATACGATAGAAGCTGATATTAATCGTCTCATAGCTACTGATGGTGCGCTAAAGCGTATTGTTGACGCTAATTTAGATGACTTGGATTACCAGTTAGATCAAAAATGTAGTGATTGTGTATTCAGTGTTCATTGTTTAGCTGAGAGTGCCAGAGAACGTCGTTTACAATTGTTGGGAATAGATTCATCAACAGTTACTGCCTTGCATCAAGTAGGTATAACGACTATTGATGATTTAGCTGACCTCGATTTAACAGAGAGTCAAGCTGCTAAACTTCAACAAGATATTAGTTTTACAGAAAATTTAGAACTCCTTACAATAAAAGCAAAAACCCGGAGGAAAACCCTTCCTGGGGGCGATTCTGATCCAGATACTTATGAAGTACAAGAACTGCCAAATTATTCAAGAGGTCAAAGTCAACTGCCAGAACATTCAATTAATGGTGAACGTCTCATCCGGGTTTATCTTTCTGTTGAATACGATTATGTTGAAAATAGAATTGGTGCGCTGGCTGCTCATGTAACTAAGAGTGAAGGAAAATTAGACCCTAAATTTGAACTGAAGGAAAATGGGAAGTGGCAACCAGAGCCTAATATTAAAGAATATATAGAGGCAGGACATGATGAGAATAATCAACCTATTTATAAAGAGAAAGAACTTGAAGGTGGCGATGTAATTAGATATAAAACATCACCCTGGCAGGGAGACTATAAAGAAGATAATGGTTCTGAAAAAGAACTAATACAAGGATTTTTATTAGACTTAGTTGGCAGGATCGCTGAAGTTGCCGAAACAGAAAAAGCTCCAATTCATTTTTATGTTTGGTCACGTCAAGAAATGACCCAACTGGTTGAGGGTTGTTCTCGTGTCAGTTCCCAACTATTGAGTCATTTACGGGAATTACTTGGTTGTCGTGAAAGTTTAGAACAACTAATTTATTCTTGTCTTTATGATGAAGTAGATCGTCGTTATGCTTTGGGATGGACAGGACGAGATTTAGCAGTTGTCACCTCTCTTAAGTGGTTTGGACGGCGTTACCACTGGCGACGAAAAATTGCTGGACAAATAGTTGATATAGATCAGATTTTTTCTCAAGATGTTTTTGATTTTAAAAAGAATTTAGATATAAATACTGCTAATCATAATTCTCATCAATGGGAATGGGCAAGATCAACATCAAGCGCTCAAGATGTCCGTAAACATCAGTTTGAAGTTAGACTAAGATACTTTAATTCTCTAAGTGCAGCGTATTGGCGTGCCAATTGGCGAAAACTCCCTGATCCTAATGACTCAAAACTTGAACCAAAATTAAGAAACTCTATTGAACGTTATAATCAAGCACAAAAACCGAATTATTTAAAAGAGTATTTTCGCGCTCGTACTCATGCGATTAGATGGGTTGAAGAGGGAATTAAGTATAAAAATCAAGACATAACTAAAGATTCTTTGACCATTGCTGATTTGCCGGATTTCAGCTTAGGTGTAGATGATGCTGCTCAAGCAGGTATTGATTTTCTCCGTTTAGATCAACACGTTAAGGTGACAGATTGGATTGCTAGTCATTTAGTTCCACCTATCTATCGCGTTTCTTTAGGGAGAACAATCCCTGTAAAAAATATACTTTGCCAGGGCAATGGGAAACTTACAGCTAAGCTAAACCTTGATCAATATAATATTACTGCTGAAGTTTTGCAAGCTAACTGCACAATTGAACAAGGTTCTTTCGTCAGGCTTAGTCCTAGTTCTGGTGTTCCACATCAAGGTCAAACAATAAAACAACTGTTTAATGGCGGAAGTACCTGTGTTGTGGAAGCAATTGACTGGGATCAAGGAAGAATTGAACTTGCAGTTAGACAAACAAATAGTCCAGATCGCTATCAACTTCGTGGTCGTTTTTATAGAAACGAAGAAGATATTTATGACTATGGCACTATTGATGAAAGTCCTTCAGATTTTGTAGCTGGAAGGGTTGATCAAAAGCTACAAAATAGTCAAGGCAATCATGTTTGTCAGTGGTTTGCTCCACAAAATCCTCAAATACCACCTCAAACTGAGCTTTCATCTAGTGATTTAGAACAATATCACAATCTACTCAAAAATTTACAACTAGCAAACGGTAAAAAACTAGATGATAAGCAAATCGCAGCAGTAATAGATGGGTTAAAGAGCAGAATTCAACTTTTACAAGGACCACCAGGTACAGGGAAAACAGAAACAACTGCAATCGCTACTTTTGTCAGAATCTTAGCACGCTGTTCTGTTGGTGATATTGTTCTTATTACGGCTCATACTCATACGGCTGTAGATAACTTACTTTTACGTTTAGACCGCATTTTACCTACGTTGATACAATCTGCCACTAATTCAAATTTGACAGTACCATTAATTAAACTTAGTCGAGTTGAATCGAGAAACGAAGAAATTTTTACAGAAACAAAAGTTACTGTTTTCCCTGCCCGCCCTTGTGTAACTAAAGTTAATGAAATGTGTTCAAATGCCATTTTAGTTATTGGAGGAACAACTAATGCAATATTAAAAATGGTCGATGAGTTAAATAGTAAACCACGATTCCAGAGGAAATATCCTCAATGTTTTCAAACAACTACTCTCATCATTGATGAAGCCAGTATGATGGTATTTCCCCATTTCCTTGCTATAGCTACATTAGTCAAAAATAATGGTGAGATTATGTTGGCAGGAGATCACCGACAGCTTGCTCCTATTGTTGCTCATGACTGGGAAAATGAAGACCGACCTCCTGTTTTAGTTTACCAACCCTATGTTAGTGCGTATCAAGCTATTCAAAATCTCAAAGAAAACTCAGATACTAACGTTACTAATGAAGAAATTATACGTTCTGCTTTAAGCTTGACATTTCGTTTACCACCAGTTATTCGTGAACTTATTGCTCGTCTTTATCGTTTAGATGATATTGAATTACAAGGGATAGAAAATATTGAAGCAGCGGAAGAAAATCAAGTCATAGATGAAACTTTGGGAAAGCTGCTACAAAGAAACAGAGGTCTTTATCTTGTTCTTCATTCTGAACGTCAGTCAAGACGCAGTAATCCACTTGAAGTAGAAATTATTAAACGGATTCTTGATACAGGTGGAGAAATGCCTGATGGAGCAATTGCAATTGTTACACCACATTGCGCCCAACGAACACTACTGAAAAGAGAGTTAGCAGATTATTATGGAAACGCTGTTGATGTAATTGATACTGTGGAAAAATTGCAAGGTGGTGAACGTCCAAATGTAATTGTTTCTGCAACAGCAAGCGATCCATCTGCAATCACTAAAAATGTGGAATTTATACTCAATCTCAATCGCTCTAATGTTGCCTTTTCTCGTGTTCAAGAACGATTAATTGTTGTCTGCTCTAAAACTCTCCTAGATTACATTCCCGCAGAATTTGAACACTATGAAGAAACGATGCTATGGAAAGCGTTACGTTCTGAATGTTCACAACTTATTTTTACTGAAAATATTAGTGAGCATACAGTAGAGGTATTCACAACGAGATTAAATAATTAAGTAGTGTTAACTCCTATAAGCTCTCCCAAATCCCAAGATAATGCGTTGATATAAATACCAACAGAGTTTAGACTTCATCCTCTAAATCATCTACCGTCATCGGTGCTTGAGCGCTATGTCGCACGTACAAAATGTATACTGTTTGTTCTCGAACCATAAATAGCACTCGATAGATATTTTTGGATTTTCCGTAAAGTAATTGTCGGACTTGTTCTGGAAAAATCTCATGTTCAACAGCTAAAGCACAACGCTGGGGTTTTTCTTGAAGCGTTGCGATCGCGTTCATCAATCCTCGGAACCAGCGATCCGCAAATGCTGGATTACGTTCCCGATACCAACGATAGGCTTGCTCAATCTGAGCTTCAGCAATCGGGGTAATTTCAATCTGAAATGCCATAGTTTTGCTCAATGTCTTGGATAAAATCTCCAATAGGGCGAGCTTTTCCGGCATCAACTTCAGCCAAACCTTGCTGGATACCTGCAATTGTTTCTAATTGCTCAATCAATTGGCGCAGTTGTTCAGGATTGATTTTTCCGGCTTCAATAAAAGTAACCAAAACTTGGGCGCGATCGCTCACATCTGGTGGGAGTTCAGTTAGCTGAATTTGTCCGTTCTGATAAACGCCTTCAACTGTTCTTAGCATAGATAGCTTTATGGGTAATGACTCTTTCAATTTTACAACACAGCTATGGTTAAATCCCTGGCGATTTATCAGGGGGATGAAACAGAAGCATTGCATTTAGCCAGACGGCTTGAGTCGGCTACACTTTCGGATTATACTCAAGTCAATACCCAAGGTGGATCATCGGGTTCAGCCTCTGTCTGGCGAAATCACGTCATCACGAATAATAGGGTTCCCTGTGTCATCACCCAAGACGCGATCGCATCCCCCATCCGGCAAATTTTCTATCATGTTAGTAACCGCTTATAATCGAAAACGCTATGACAGCCATCACCTTAAACTTACGTCCCACCCTCACCCTTACCGATGAACAGTTTGAGCAGATTTGCCGCGCTAATCGAGACTTAAAATTGGAAAGAACTGCACAGGGAGAATTAGTCGTTATGGCATTAACTGGGGGGGAAACGGGTAGACGTAACATGAAGTTATGCGCTCGTTTAGAAAATTGGAGCAGTCAGAGTAATTTAGGAGTTGCTTTTGACTCGTCTACAGGTTTTCGCTTACCTAATGGTGCAATTCGCTCTCCTGATGCGGCTTGGGTACGATTAGATCGTTGGCAAGCTTTAACCCCAGAACAACGGAAAAAGTTTGTCCCCCTGTGTCCTTATTTTTTAGTAGAGTTACGTTCTTTGAGCGACGAATTAGAAGATATTCAGGCAAAAATGCAAGAATATCTGGCAAATGGTTTACTACTGGGTTGGTTAATTGATCCCCAGATGCAAACTGTAGAAATTTATCGCCCTAATCAAGCTGTAGAAACTCTCAACCAGCCGACGACATTATCAGGAGAATCAATTCTGCCTGAATTTGTCTTGGATTTGACCGGAATTTTATCTGATTGAAATAGTAAGTCGAATGACACTGACTGGTATGCTGGTGGGCAATGCCCACCCTACAGTATATCCAGGGTTTCGCTATTAAGTCGGCTCACCTCTACTGTTTTGATCGCCTATATTCAAGCCGAAGCTGTTCAACAGAAGGGTTCTCTGCTTCAATAAAGCTATCCCGATGAACTTCCTCTAATCCTAACTCCTGAAATTGGGCAAGTTCCCTGTCAGAAAGCGCCCAAGGTGGACCATCGGGTTCAGCATCTGTCTGGCGAAATCGGGTGATTACTAATAGAGTTCCTCCCTTAGCTACTAAAGACGCGATCGCATCAATCACAGTTGATCGTACATTTAACGGTAACGCTTGGATATTCCGACATTCTAATACCAAGTCAAACTGATGACGCCAAGCCGGATCTAAGGCGAACAAATCAGCCACAACGTAGGTAACCGGGGAGTTTGGGAATCGTTGCTGACACCATGCGATCGCGGTTGGGGAAATATCAAAGGCTGTCACGTTGAAACCTAATCTAGCCAAGGCTTCTGCATCATCACCTAATCCGCAGCCAATGACTAAAGCCGAGGGATTATTTCCTTTTGGCTTATTTTTATCTAGCCAATCTTGGAAATAGGGATGGGTTTGCAAACGCGCCCACGGTACTTGTTCAGGATCACCCTTGGCTTGGGAATAGAGGATTTCAAACCATCCAGAGGGATCAGATTTTTCTAGGGCTTGTGTCGCCAAAAAATCTACCTTCTGTCGTAGCTGTTTGGGTTGTTGTTCAAACATCGTTTTCTAATATAAAGACTTCTTGGGTTTTCTCTGATTTATGGTAATAAACAAACCTTATTATAGGCTTAAACGAAGCTTTTGCGTGATCAATCTAGTCTATAATGTGAATGGAGTTGGGTCTGAAAATCAGAAAATATAATTAATCAATAGTGTCATTGATCAAAGCCAGGGCGCGATTACTCTGCCTTGCGCTATCCAAATCCTGACTCAGTTCCCAACTTTTGCATCGAGCCAACTTACCTCAATATTCCGCAAGATCCGATCCAAATCTTTTCCGGAAACATAGTCAATAACACCTGTCCAGAATGTCCCCGTTCCTACGGCTCCAGGGAACAGATCCGAAGCGTCGTAGCGAATGATTTCATCGTCAGATAATAAGAGTTTAGCTTGACGCTTGGTCACCTCATCAGGGTAAACCTCTAAACTCACCTGTTTGTGGGGTGAAATTGACCCTTTGATTCCGGCTAAAATTTCATGGGGTTCCACAGAAATCAAATACTCCATTAACTGCCGTGCCTCTGGGGTATCATTAAACATGCCTATGATTTGTCCCCCCACTAATAACGGCACACCTAGGTCTGGATTAATACTGGGAAACGGAAAAATATCAACATCTTTCCCCAACACCACATCCTCCGGGAAAAATGAGGAAATAAACGTGGCTTGGCGATGCATATAACATCCGGGCGGCTGATCAAATAGTGACTTAGGTGAATCCCCAAAGAAAATACTCTGAATACCCGTTTTCCCCCCAACAACATACTGAGGATTTAAGGCAATCGTACCAAACTTCTCAAAGGCATTTTTAACCCCTGGATGATTGAAGGGAATCTCGTGGTTCACCCATTGGTCATAAACCTGGGGTTCCACGGTTCGTAGCATGATATCCTCGATCCAGTCTGTCCCCACCCAACCCGTTGCATCACCACTGGCGAAACCAATACACCAAGGAACTCCCCCATCTGCCACAATTTGGTCAGATAATGCCATCATTTCATCCCAGGTTGTCGGAACTCGATAACCCTTTTCGGCAAAGGCGGCTGGGCTATACCAAACCAAACTTTTCAGGTACACCCGATACCAGATACCGTAAAGGGTATCATCAACAGGCGCTAACTTGAGCCAGTTCTGAGAAAATGCGTCTGACAATTGTGCGGGTGACAAAATTTGCTCAATGGGTATCAGTTTCCCATCTCTGGCAAAGTCTGCCATTAAACCGAGTTGCGGGAACAGGGCGAGATCCGGTGGATTTCCTGAGTCAACCCGCACGGGTAACACTGTGGCGAAAGCATCCGTTCCCTCATACTTTACCTTTATCCCCGTCGCCTCGGTAAAGGGGGCTACCACTTGTTGCACTTCTTGAATTCCTTTGCCGGTTAGCGTACCCATGAGTGTCACCGTTTGGCTTGATTGTTCTCCCGGAAGACTGCAAGCCGTTAACAGTATCAATAAACTCAGGTATAAAAAAGTCAGCTTACCGATTTTTTGGATGAACATCCGTTCTCTATACTCCAGGGACGCAATGTGAAAATTTTATCCTAAAGTGAAAGTAGCTGATTATGGGAATAGTTATCAATCATTCGTCTCCTTGTACTCAACCCTGGAAGAGAAATATCAACGTTTGCGGAAAGAACTGATTGGTGGTGGACTTGCCCTCTTGGGAGTCGCTCTCATCGGTACGTTATGGTACAAACTGGTGGAGGGGTGGTCATGGTCGGATGCTGCCTACATGACGATCATTACTCTGGCGACGGTTGGCTATGGAGAGACAAATCCTCTGGGCGATCGCGGACGCCTGTTTACTATTTCCCTGATTTTAATGGGTCTTGTCGCCATTGGTTATATTGTCAATCGCTTTACAGAAGCCCTAATTCAAGGCTACTTTCAACAAGGAATTCGACTGAGGCAAAGACGACGCTTGATTGATACCTTAAATAACCACTACATTCTCTGCGGCTTTGGGCGTACAGGGCGTCAGATTGCCTTAGAGTTTAAGGCTGAGGGGATTCTGTTTGTCACGATCGACTCTCAAGTTGATCAGGTAGAGGAGGCGCGGGAGTTGGGTTATATTGTTGCCCAAGGGGATGCGACTTTAGATAGTACCCTGCTGGCGGTGGGTATCGAAAAGGCGATTTGTTTAGTCGCCGCGTTACCGTCTGATGCCGAAAATCTGTATACCATCCTCTCCGCCAAAACCCTCAACCCAAAAATTCGGGCGATCGCGCGGGCAAGTTCCGAAGAAGCCCTGAAAAAGCTTCAGCGTGCGGGTGCAGATGCTGTTGTATCCCCCTACATCACCGGGGGGAAGCGCATGGCATCGGCTGCCCTAAGACCCCAAGTGATGGACTTTGTGGATGGGATTCTCACTGGGGCTGATCGTTCATTTTACATGGAAGAGTTTCTGATTGATGCTGAAACCTGTCCCTTTATTGGAAAAACGCTGCGGGAAGCTCATTTGCGATCGCAAACTGGGGCATTAGTTTTGGCAATTCGCCGCGCCGATGGCAATTTGATCGCTGGACCTAATGGTGAAACCCCGCTACTATCCGGAGATGTACTCATCTGCATGGGAACAGCCGAACAAATTCGCTTACTCAATCGCATCCTCAGTCCCCTACGTTCTCCCTGGCTACGACAACCTAAGCATAGTTGATTGAATCGGGAATAAGGAACAGTTTTCATAACTTCAACTCCTCAAGTTGAGTTTGTCAGTCATAAACTGTATTCGTTTTGATCGTATCTAGGCTTATGTAGGGCATTGTTATTAATTTTCAACTATCATCGACACTTTCAAGTTATTCAGCAAATTTTATTTAGATTGATTGTCCATATATTCTCGCCAGTATTTAATCTTGCCTTGTTCAATTTCAAAGATAATGGCATCGTCAGTTTTTGATCGTTCATCAGTTTCTTTGCTTTTTTGATACCAAATCCATTCTACAGCTCCTTTGTTATGCTGAAATATTATAGTTTTAATTGTAATCTGAATGTCTGTAACTTTTGCAAAGTAATCGTCCGCTGCTGCCTTAATTTGCGATTTACCTATGAATTTAGAAACGGGGACAATAAATACACTATCTTCGGCAAAATCAGCGATAATTTTATCTGAGTCAGCCGTTTCCCAAGCTTGCGCTTGCCGTTGGATCAGTTCCGTAATCGTTGGTTTGATGGGTTTGGTGTCTGGTGAAATCATCGTTATAATACTACCCTTTGATAAATTAGAACAGGAATGGAGATTAGCTGCAACGGCGCTATCTGTAAGGTTGGAGTAACTCAAGATAGCCAACGCGATCGCGGCGATAATTACCCTCCCGATAGAGAGTTGAGCGGTATCAAACTTTTGTTGGCGCTTTGACATGGTAATGTATTTAAAATAACGTCACTGGCGACAGCTTTCACAACATTGATACTGACTGAATTCCCTAACTGATAGTACGCTTTATCATCATTAAAATGCAAGATAAAATCATCGGCAAATCCCTGGAGACGTGCGGCTTCTCGCGGTGTGATTCTCCGGACTCGATGATTGTGATAAATTCCTAATCGATTGGCATCGCTAGCCACCAACGTGACTGATATTTTACGGGGATCTAAAAATTTATAAACCTCAAAGGAGAAGTTACCCGATACAGGCTTGTATTTGCAATCAACAACTTGTAAATATTTTTTGGCTACGAGTGAGTCAAGAATCTGGTCAAGATGGGGATGATTAAAAAAGCTGGCGATTTGCTCTCGACTAAGCAATTTACCATCTTGATGACGACCAAATACTTTATTCCGACGCTTTAAAATAAAACGGTTCATTAACTCAATTTCTTCCGGACTACATTTTCCGCGTAAACCCAGTTCCCATGAGTGCAGAGAATTTCCCCCTCGATAATCAATAAGTCGCCGACCATGCAATTGAGTTAAATTGTTGTTTAACCGGGTTTTTAAGGCTTCAACAAACTCAGGCGAACAATCATATTTAGAATCAGGATTATCTTCTAATATATTAGCCACAGCAACAGGTTTACTTAATGGATTAAATAAGGATAGCTGCTGACAATTATAAGAATGGGAATCGGGCGAACCCACATCAGAAATCAACTCGAATTTTGGCGAAACCCCTAAAATACCAACCATATACAGGCGAACCCGGTTTTGTGGTAATCCAAAATTAGAACTGTTTAATAGAAATGTATCGAAGCTATATCCTCGATTTTTAATTTCATGCTTGATTGTTGCTAAAGTTTTACCCTGATCATGACTATAAAGACCGCGAACATTTTCAAAAATTAAGGCTTGAGGTTTACAGGTATCTATTAATCTCAATATTTCAAAAAACAATGTTCCTCTCGTGTCTCCAAATCCTGCCTTCTTCCCCGCGTAGGAAAAAGACTGACAAGGAAAACCTGCCAATAAAAAGTCATGGGGCGGTAATTGGTTAATTGCCCGGATATCTCCTAAGACCTCATGGTTAAAATTATTTTGGTAAACCCATTGACAATCTGCACTGATTTCACTCGCTAAAACACATTCAGTTTTGCAGTTTAAGGAATCAGCAGCTTGTTCAAAGCCTAGGCGCATTCCCCCTATGCCTGCAAATAAATCAATAAACCGGATTTTGATCATACTCGATCTAGATAATATAGTTTAGTATCGCTCAACGTAGCTAAAACTACATTTTTTCTAACTTTTTTTAAGAATTATCAAAATTCATATTCCCTGCTTAGGTGGATTGACAAATAAATTTATTTGTGATAAATATGTACTTAATTCAGGGCAAAATCGGGACTAATTAACTAGATTTCTCGGTATCCAAACGACGAGATTTTTCATCCCATAATCAAGAAAGTCAGTTTAGGGGATGACAGCGACTCTTTATCTAGCAATTAGGCATCACAGAAGAGCATTTCTTCACGCTGCAGACGATAAAATCCGGTTGTCGCCCCTAAAATTGAGTAACTCAATTTTGTATTCTATCCAGGGATGTTTTATTATCTAGGTTGGAAATGATTCACCCTTATACGGCTCCAAGTACACGCCCATCAACCGTTAACTTTTGACCCATTCCACTAGGGTAAAACTAAGAGCTATGAAGGTTGAGTGGGTTTCTGTTTTGACGAGCCGAAAGGACACTATTAAAAACTTCTAGATAAGAGCCAGAGCAAAAACCAACCGAGAAAAACGATGTCCAACCCACAATTATCGATCGCGCAACATTATCACGAGCGTACCAAATACGATCCGGAGACGATCGCGTCCAAAAATAAGCGACTAGACTGGGACAATCAACCAATACCCTTTAAAGAGTATAAACTAGGAACGACCATTGACCTGAAGCCCTATCTCAAAGAAGATCCCCAAGGGTTCACCCAGGAACCGGGGAAACGTTGGTGGCGGTTGTCACGGTTGCTCTTGTGCAGCTATGGCTTAACCGCTAAAATGGAAACGATGATTGGACCTCCCGTTTATTTAAGGGCGGCGCCGTCGGCGGGGGGATTGTATCCGGCGGAAGTCTATTTAATTTCTCGGGGTACTTCTATCTTACCGCCAGGACTCTATAACTATCAGTGTCCGAACCATTCTCTGGTGCATTTTTGGGATAGTGAGGTTTGGTTGGCGCTACAAGATGCCTGTTTCCAGCATCCTAGCTTAGAGACAACGGAACTGGCGATAATCACCACAGCTATATTTTATCGTTCGGCTTGGCGTTATGAAGACCGCGCCTATCGCCGGATATTTCTGGATACGGGTCATTTGTTGGGTAATATTGAACTGGCTGGTGCGTTAACGGGGTATCGCCCCTATCTGATTGGTGGCTTTGTCGATCAAAAGGTGAATGATCTGCTTTATCTTAACCCTGAACAAGAGGGCGCGATCGCAGTTGTTCCCCTCGCCGATCAACTCCAGGGACAAAATAGCCTCTCTCAACCCACCTAAATCGCGAGGGGCTATGGCTTCAACCGGAACGAAGTGGAGGTAAGCCGTAGGGGGATAGCGGAAAATACGAGGGTTCAACACCCGAAGTATTTTCAATTACTCCCCATTAAGTGGTATAATTGATAGTATGAACCAAGTTTTCACGATAGTTGTAAAGCTTCAACCCTCTCCTGAACAAATTGCCTTCTTAGAGGCAACCCTTCAGGCGTTTGCGGATGCTTGCAACTATGTGAACGCACACACAGACCCAAAACTGACCAACAAAATAGCTATTCAATCTTTGGTTTACCAAACCATCAAGACCGAATTCAACTTGGTGGCAAATATGGCAGTCAGGGCTTGTGCAAGGGTAGCTGCTAACCGCAAGGTAGCCTTGCACAAGGGTAAGTCTGTCAAGGGGTTTACCCCAAGCAGTATGGACTGTGATAAGGACTTGTTTCGGTTTAGGGAACAAGACTGGACAGTAAGCCTAGCTACCATTTGCGGCAGAGAGCGAATTGAGTTAAAAGCTGGGAATTACCAGAGAGGTAAACTCAAAGGAACCAACCCAACTTCAGCTCAGTTATGCAAACACCGTGATGGACAGTACTATCTGCACATCCAAGTCAAGGATGACGCCCCCACCCCAACCGACACCAAGAAGACTCTTGGCATTGACTTGGGACGACGCGATATTGCTGTGACTTCCGTTGGCGAGAAGTGGGACGGTACAGACATCCAACAGGTCAGAGATAAGTTTTCCCAAGTTAGAGCATCTCTCCAGAATAAAGCCCCGAAAGGCACGAGGACGACTCGGCGTAGATGTCGAGAAATCTTGAAACGGCTGTCGGGAAGGG
>NZ_JAVJRX010000072.1:0-49611 GCF_040219735.1 Coleofasciculus sp. G1-WW12-02
AAAGCTATGCATTAGTCACATCTTTCTTAACAAAATCTGACTTGACACAAGTAGCAGTAGAGTGAGAAAGTAAAAGCCAAGTCTGTGCAATATCATGAAGTCGTCGTAGACCCTGCCAAAGGGTTTTCACGCCCGGTTCTCCATCATGCTTGCGTGCCAAAAACCCACCCAATTGAGCAATCCACCGCACACAAGTCCTTAAATTAGGGGTTACATCAGGTAGAACAGTTGTCTGATGAATGGTGCAGTAAAGGGCTTGCCACTCATGGGTTTCTAGCACGGTATCTGCAGGAGTATCAGGATGGTAACGAGCTAAGTAAGTCATCCACAATAAGCGCCAAGCGACAATCGTGTAGGTGGCTAAAGCGGGCGTGGATGCGGTCAGCACTCTCCAATTGCAGTTGTTCTAAACGACAACCACTTTTGAGGACGTAATGATAGCGCTCAATTAACCAGCGATAGCTGTACCAACGTAAACATTGCACCACATCCTCAAAACAAGTAATCGCCAGAGTGGTTAAGAGTAACCAACTGATCGATGACACACCAGAGGGAGGGTTTTCTTCTTCTGCCAAAATTACCTGAACGCGAATTGGTTGAAGGTGCTGTCGCTGTGGATGAGTAACTGGAGTTTGTAACTCGAGGGTGGTAGCACGCAGGGTCAGGTGAGCTTGACGGGCAAGGCGTTCTGGATGGCGTCTGAGTTCTAGGGTGAGCTGACCACAAGGGTGAACTTGACGAATGGCTTGCTGAAGACGCTCAATATGTTGGTGTTCTTGAGTTGCTTTGACTGAGCGGTTATGCTGAGCACGAATGAGAAACTCACTATTGGGGCGGCGTGGCTGCATAAACAACTCGTAGATGTCGGCTTCTCGATCTGCCACAGTTGGGTGGCGGCTAAATCTCCCGAAGCTTGCGGTACGCTGGCATTCGGTTGTGTTGCTAAATCACTGACTATGCGAATTAGTCGTTTTTTACGGCGCACGTCCCCCAATTGTGCATATTGTAATTCCTCCACTGCCCAAGCTTTCATTGAAGTACCTCCCTGTCAACAATCAAACACTTGCTGATTAAACTTGCACCCCCTGCTGCCAAGGTTGCCTCTACTTTTACACATCCCCATCAGGCTCTTGACTATTAATGGACTAGCGCTCTAGTACGTGAGTGGGAACTGTTTGGGTGCGATCACACTCTGGCACGCGATCGCACTCTGACTGGAAAAAAAGTATGATCAAAGCAGCAAGCAGCTCTACGATACCAAGATTGAGTGTGGTGAGTGACAAGCTTCTACCAGAATCTCCCGATCACTCGGGAGCATCCCAATTTGGCAGGTTGGCTCCTTGAATGGGGCTGAAACCCAAGCAAAAAGCGTTACTTTAGGTCATGCTTTGTCCAAAACGGGATGCTCCCGATCACTCTGAACCCTTTGCACAAAAAACAACGACCCAAGCCCGATGGTTGGATACAGCCCTATTTATTTTTTAAGCTATATTAAGCATTGCTCCCCAACCCAGACACCATAAGACTTGTGGATTGTTAAGAAAGATGTGACTAATGCATAGCTTTCAAAGGGGGGTTAGGGGGGATGGGGGAGCAGAGGGAGTGGTGCAGCAAGCCCTACATACATACAACCGTTCCCTATCTTCAAGCTGATTCAGGATTAAGTAACCAAGAGGGATGGATTAACAATTCGGCGGCGGAGCGCTTCTCAACCATCTCGCGGGTAATGGCGCAACGGGTAATATCTTTGCGCGATGGCACCTCGTACATAACTTCTAACATCACCTCCTCTAAAATTCCCCGCAACGCCCTAGCCCCAGTTTTGCGGCGAAAGGCTTCTTGTGCGATCGCGCGGAGGGCTTCTGGGTGAAACTCCAGGCGCACGTTATCCATTTTCAGGAGTTTTTGGTACTGCTTGACCAAGGCGTTGCGGGGTTGGGTTAAGATTTCCACTAAGGAGTCTTCATTCAGGGATTCCACAGCGGTAATTACCGGTAAGCGCCCAATGATTTCTGGAATCACCCCAAATTTGATTAAATCGTCCGGTTCTAAGTGTTTGGACAATTCCGATGAAGACAGTTGGGGCGAAGGTGTCTGACTTGGTTGAACAAAGCCCATCGAAGGTTTCATAATGCGTTGCTCGATGATTTGCTCTAACCCGACAAAAGCCCCCCCACAGATAAATAGAATATTACTCGTATCCAGTTGAATAAACTCTTGATAGGGATGCTTGCGCCCTCCTTGGGGCGGTACATTAACCACAGTTCCTTCTAATATTTTCAGCAAGGCTTGCTGAACGCCCTCACCCGAAACATCCCGCGTCATTGAGGAATTTTCACTCTTGCGCGTAATCTTATCAATTTCATCAATATAAACAATACCTTGCTCAGCAGCTTCTATATCGAAGTCAGCCACCTGTAAAAGCCGCAGCAGGATATTTTCCACATCATCCCCTACATAACCTGCTGCTGTAAGCGTTGTGGCGTCAGCCATGGCAAATGGAACATTAAGCAGGTTGGCGAGAGTTTGAGCTAAAAGGGTTTTACCGCAACCCGTCGGACCAATTAATAGGATGTTGGACTTTTGCAGGGTGATGTTGTCATCCAATCCACTGGAGTCATAATTATTTTGAACCAGGTTAAGGCGTTTGTAATGATTATAAACTGCGACACCGAGAACTTTTTTCGCTTGGTCTTGACCAATGACATACTGGTCTAGCGCTTGTTTAATTTCAATCGGCTTGAGCAAGTGATACCGGGTTTGACGAGGGGAATAGTCGGGTTGTGGATAAGGGGGCTCTGCGGTTAAGGATGGGTAGTTGAGGCTTTCTCCATGAGATTGAAGCAGTTCTTCCTCTAAAATTTGGTTGCACAGTTCTACACATTCATCACAAATGAAAACGCTAGGACCGGCAATCAACTTATTAACCTGTTCCGAGAACTTACCACAAAAAGAACATCTTAAATAGGAATCGAATTTGGACATTATCTTGTCTGAGCTGTTGGGGGTCAGTGACAGCAATCTGGCTTGAGGGAAGAGAATGGCTGGAGCAAGAAAATCGTTGCTTAAGCTAGGGTAGGGTCATGACAAAAGTTAATCGGTAGGATTTTTCCCATGGAAAGCAATATTCTTTGTTTAATTGATACCTGCCATGACGGGAACCATGCAAGCCCCTCTACTTCAATTGTAGTTTCCAGCGATCGCAAAAGGGAAGCAGGGGAGGTGGGGGCGTTAACTCAAAATTCTACCTTACCGTTCCCTGTTCCCTAACCCAGGACGAATGATGAATGACTTATGACCAATCCGTTCGTGCAATTTATTCTCAATTAACCGATTTTCTTGCAAATAGGTAGCGTCAGTCACTATCATTGTCAATAATCGGGTTTTTTTGAGAGGGTGATTATGCCTCCGTATACAGCCGCTTCACTTAAAGCTGAACTCAATTCCCGGGGTTGGCGGTTAACGCCGCAGCGAGAAACGATTCTCCACGTTTTTCAGAACCTTCCCCGAGGAAACCATCTCAGCGCCGAGGAACTCTTCCATTTGCTGGAGAAGCGGGGAGAGCCAATTAGTTTATCCACAATTTATCGCAGCGTCAAGTTGATGGCTCGCATGGGTATCCTGCGGGAATTGGAGTTAGCCGAAGGACATAAACACTACGAACTGAATCAGCCGTTCCCTAATCATCACCATCATCTGGTGTGCATTCAGTGTAACCAGACCATTGAATTTAAGAATGATTCGATATTAAAACAGGCAATGAAGCAGGTGGAAAAGGAGGGGTTCCAGCTTATTGACTGTCAGCTTACCATACACAGCGTCTGTCCAGAAGCCCTGCGGATGGGATGGCCCTCCGCACTTCCGAGTAATTGGCGCTGCACCCGATCCATAGCAGCAGAAGATCCCCAAGAGGTAGACAGTCCCTGCTAACCTGTCACACTACATGGGGGTTAACTACAGTTACTCCCCCTCTTTTTGGTACTGGAGTTTAGACAAATTCCATCTTGCCGGAAAACTCGGAGTGTCTTATTCAAGACATCTCTAAGCCCACGCCGTCCTCCAACACAGACCAAAGAAACAGGCTGCGCTGGGTACATCACATACTTTAGACTATCAAATAGACAAATAATATCCAGTAGAGATTTAAAGAAGATTACGACGATATGCATATCAGTGAAATTACCCATCCGAACCAGCTACACGGTTTGTCGATTCGTCAACTTGAGGAAATTGCCCGTCAAATTCGGGAACGGCATCTGCAAACTGTAGCCAAAAGCGGTGGTCATTTAGGTCCTGGGTTAGGGGTTGTCGAACTGACCCTGGGATTATATCAGACACTCGACTTGGATCGGGATAAGGTGATTTGGGATGTCGGTCACCAAGCCTATCCCCATAAGATGATTACGGGACGCTATGATCGCTTTTACACCCTACGGCAAAAGGATGGGGTTGCTGGTTACCTCAAGCGCTGTGAGAGTCAGTTTGATCACTTTGGTGCGGGTCATGCGTCTACCAGTATTTCCGCCGCCTTGGGGATGGCGCTGGCGCGAGATCTAAAAGGGGAAAACTTCAAGACAGTAGCGGTGATTGGGGATGGTGCCTTGACGGGGGGTATGGCATTAGAAGCGATTAACCATGCTGGACATTTACCTAACACCCGACTGTTGGTGGTACTCAATGATAATGAAATGTCCATTTCTCCCAACGTGGGCGCGATTTCCCGTTCTCTGAACAAAGTGCGCCTGAGTAAGCCGATGCAGTTCTTAGCGGATAATTTAGAGGAACAGTTCAAGCATTTTCCCTTGTTTGGGGAATCCTTGACCCCAGAATTGCAGCGGGTAAAAGAGGGGATGAAGCGGTTAGCTGTACCCAAGGTAGGGGCGGTTTTGGAAGAACTAGGTTTTACCTACATGGGACCTGTGGATGGTCATAACTTAGAAGACTTGATTTCGACGTTCAAAGCAGCACACACCTATTCAGGTCCTGTCTTGGTGCATGTGGTGACAACCAAAGGAAAGGGTTACGCGATCGCAGAACAAGACCAAGTCGGCTATCATGCCCAAAGCCCTTTTGATTTAGCCACCGGCAAAGCAATTCCATCCAGCAAGCCTAAACCCCCTAGCTATGCTAAAGTCTTTGCCCACACTTTGGTCAAATTAGCCGAAAACAATCCCAAAATTATCGGCATTACCGCCGCTATGGCGACGGGGACAGGGTTGACCAAACTCCAGGAAAAACTGCCCAAACAATATATTGATGTCGGAATTGCCGAACAGCACGCCGTTACCCTAGCCGCAGGGCTGGCTTGCGAAGGAATGCGACCCGTGGCGGCAATTTACTCCACCTTCCTACAACGGGCTTATGACCAGATCATTCACGATGTATGCATCCAAAACCTACCCGTGTTCTTCTGCTTAGATCGCGCCGGTATTGTCGGTGCCGATGGTCCTACACACCAAGGCATGTATGATATTGCCTATCTCCGCTGCATTCCCAATATGGTGATCATGGCACCCAAAGATGAAGCTGAACTGCAACGGATGATAGTGACGGGTGTGAATTACACCGATGGACCCATTGCTATGCGTTATCCACGGGGTAATGGTTATGGAGTTGCCTTAATGGAGGAAGGATGGGAAGCGCTACCCATTGGCAAAGGGGAAATTCTCCGCAATGGCGATGATATACTGCTGATTGGCTATGGTTCCATGGTCTATCCGGCATTGCAAACGGCGGAGATTTTGAGCGAACACGGAATTGAAGCAACCGTGGTTAATGCTCGTTTTGTCAAGCCTTTGGATACGGAGTTGATTTTGCCCCTAGCGCAGCGAATCGGTAAGGTAGCTACCTTAGAAGAAGGGTGCTTAATGGGGGGCTTTGGGTCAGCCGTGGCTGAAGCGTTATCGGACAATAATGTTTTAGTGTCAGTGAAGCGGTTTGGTGTACCTGATAAGTTAGTAGACCATGCTAAACCCGATGAATCGAAAGCCGCTTTAGGGTTAACGCCTTCCCAAATGGCGGAACAAGTGCGAGAGGCTTTCTTTAATAAACAACCGTCGGTGGTGAGTTAACTTTCAGCGACAATAGTGTAGAGACTTAGCCGGCTAAGTCTCTGCTATTTATAGCAACCGCAAATGCCGTGTCTAGTTAATATTCAACCGTTAAGAATCTACCGAGGTTTTTACAGCAGCTAGCAACTCTAAATGCGGAAAACTTCGCTCCTTAGAACGCGCCAGAAGATTGGTTTCAGTCGGCAGTCTCAGCTTTGACGCTAACTTGAGGAACTCAAGCATTTTAATGAAGCTAAATGTGGGGTCTGGAAGATAGACAATCTTTCCCGAACGAATAGTGATACCATGGCGACTGGAGGACTGAAAAGCATGATGGAGATTATGCCAGCCTTCACCCAAAGTTAGAAATGCAACCAACTGATTATTTCGACTGAGATCGTCGGTGATAAACGGTTGTTTACCCACAATATGGCAAAGGGAGTTGACGGTTTGCACGCCATGGAAAAGCAGAGTTGTGCTGAGAAAAAATGCACCGAGATATTCGACACCACCGATGAAATAGGAAATCGCCCCAAGTGCCACTAAAGGGATAAAGTGCAAACGGTCAATTAACCTTAAAATGGCATCATTCTCAACATCCATCGGCAGCTTGTCAGGAAAGAACCGGGGGGATAAGAGCCAACCCCCTTGAGACCAATAGAATCCTCCAATCCCCTGAATCGGTGTATAAGGGGAATGGGGATCGAGATCTTGCTCAACATGTTGATGATGGGCTACATGGTGCGCTTTCCACCAACTAGGACCCATCTGCCCCGCCGCCGCCCCCACAATACATCCCACCCATAGAACTGGAGCAGGAGCCTGATAGCTTTTGTGGGTGAGCAGTCGATGGTAGATGCTCGTCGTTGCCAGCATACGGATTACATATAACAATATGATCCATACCAGAGCGCCCCAGGATAAGCCAGTCACTAGAACTAGCAACGAGCCGATATGGCTGAAGATAATTAGCGTCGGACCGATGAGATAAGAAACAATTGTGAGTGAGGAATACTGCCTCATTTTTTTTCGACTGTCCTAAAAGATTTTCTTGCCCATTGCTTCTAGATAGTTCGGGCAAGTCTGGCTTGTCTATTTGGCGTCAACTTGTTGAAGCAACACGCTCAAAAGACATTGATGAATGGCTATCCTAATCCAGTTCAAGAACCTGCTTCAGACGCGATCGCAACTTGGCAGACTGGGTGTCTGGCAAGCGGATCAAAATGTGCGAGCTACAGATTATCGAATGAAGATTGTTTGGACAGATTGTGGCAAGAGGGCTGGTTTGATATCCCAATCAAGGGAAATAATCAAGATTGATCCCTAAACCCGTCCCTACATAGACGTTGCTTCATCTTGCCCATCCTACCTCAAATTTACTGTGCTAAGCAGAAACGTTTGCACTTTCTCTAATTGTCGTTTTAAGGAATCCAGTCGCTCATTTGCACCGATTAAGCTTTTGTCCCGCGCCTGTTGCTCTAATTGGGCGGCGATTTTGGGAATGAGTCGCACGCCAATATTCGCACTCGCACCCTTGAGCCGATGCGCTTGTTGCTCAATCATCTCGAAATCTTGAATCTGGAGAGCATAATACATTTGTTCGAGTCCTGGTTGAGTATGTTTCATAAAGGCTTGTATGAGTTGCTTTTGCAGGATGATTTGACCTCTGGAGATCACCTCTAGACGTTCTGTATCGAACAATGTGTCATCAAGGTAGAAGTCTGTAGACGCCAAACGACTCAAATTAATTTCCTCTTCCCCAGCTTCCCCAGCTTCCCCAGCTTCCCCAGCTTCCCCAGCTTCCCCAGCTTCCCCAGCTTCCCCAGCTTCCCCAGCTCCCTCTGCTCCCTCTGCTTCCCCTGACTTTGCCCAACGTTCGATCGTTGCCTGTAAGGTAGCTTGCTCAAAGGGTTTAGTGAGAAAGTCATCCATCCCCACCGCCAAACATTTTTCGCGATCGCTCTCTATGACACTAGCCGTTAAAGCAATCACAATCGTATGACGATTTGACCCTTCTTGGCGTCGTAACTCACGAGTGGCATCATAACCATCCAAGACAGGCATCTGACAGTCCATAAACACAATATCGTAAGATTGGGCTTGTAATTTAGCCAGAGCCTCTGAGCCGTTACTGGCGCACTCAGGTTCATAACCCAGCATTTGCATCTGGTTGAGAATCACAGTTTGATTCACTGGATGATCTTCAACCAGTAAAATTTTCAAGTTGGACGGGTGATTAAGACGAGTGGGTTGATGGATAATGGCTTGCCAATTCTCCAGATCTTTCTCAGGCGTCACCGTACCCAATAGACTCTCCCATAGCTGTGACGCTTTCACGGGTTTAATCAGGTAGCCCAAAATATCCATCGATTCCAACTCTTGCACCGCATCGAGTTGATGCATCGTTGTCATCACAATCAATTTAGTGGAAGCCAAACTGGGATTACAGCGAATCATCGGCACAATCCATTCACCCTGACTCCCAGGGAGTTGCAAATCCAGAATAGCTACATCATAGGGATGGCATCGCGTCACCGCATTCCGTAAGGTATCCATAGTACTGGTACTATCCGTGGCTTCATCAATCTGCATCCCCCAGGCTTCCACAAGCGATCGCACGGTTTGGCGAGTTGTCGCATTTTCTGCTGTTACCAAGATTTTGAGCTGGCGTAGTGCCCAGGGAACAGCTTGGGCGGGCGGTAGCGGTTGTGTCTTAACGGGTACGGTAAACCAAAACGTTGAGCCTTGACCTATCTCACTCTTAACCCCAATTTTACCCCCCAGCAACTCAACCAGTTGCTGACAAATCATCAGTCCCAAACCCGTTCCCCCATAGCGTCGCGTTGTTGAAGCCTCGACTTGGGAAAATGCTTGAAACAACTTGGATTGATCAGCCGCGCTAATGCCAATTCCGGTATCAGTAACAGCAAATCGCAGTGTAATCGAAGATTGACATAAGGTATCTGTGGGTTGATGCCCACTGACCGCTACCCGCACCACAACTTCCCCTGCATCCGTAAACTTAATTGCATTACCCACCAGATTCAACAGAATCTGACGTAAACGTCCTGGATCACCCTGTAACTGCCGAGGAACATTAGGTTCAACCAGGATTGCTAATTCTAAACCCTTTGCCTCTGCCTGTACCGCTAAGACATCAATCACAGAATCCAGGCAACTGTCTAAGCTAAAGTCGATCTGCTCCAAAAGCATTTTACCGGCTTCTAGTTTAGAAACATCAAGAATATCATTAATCACCGTGAGCAGATGTTTAGCACAGCTTTCGATCGTTCGAGTGTAATTAACTTGTTGCGGGTTTAGAGGCGTTTGCAAGAGTAACCGCATCATCCCTAAGACACCGTTGATCGGAGTGCGGATTTCGTGACTCATATTTGCCAGAAATTTAGACTTGAGCCGTGCCGTTGCTAAAGCCGCTTCTCGCGCTTCTACTAACTCATTAATTGGAAAACAGGCAAGTACAATTCCGCCTACTTCCCCAGTTGGGGTATACCAGGGATGAATTGCCCAATGTTCATAAATTGTCTTACCATCAGCCCGTTGCCAGACATCTTCACTCTTGGTAATAATTTCTCCTTGTAACGCCCGTTGATGGTCTTCTCGCCAAGGTTCTGGTAGATCGGGAAATATATCATAGTGGCACCGATTGATCAGGGATTTTTCGTTTAAACCATAAGCGGTGAGCCACTGTTGAGAGTGAGCCAAATAGCGCATTTGACGATCAAACATAGCCATCGCCACGGGTGCAACGGTAATAATTTGTCGGAGTTGCTGGCGTTCCTGTTCTAAATCCTGATTAAGTTGCTGTAATTGAGTGGTTCGTTCTTCAACTCGATGTTCTAATTCCGCGTTGACTTGCACAAGCGCAGTTTCCGCTTGCTTGCGACTGGTAATATCCAGAACCAAGGACAAAATTGAGACTAAATTATCGTCATCATCGCAAAGCGCTGAATTATACCATTCACAATCAATGACCGAACCCTCTTTAGTGTAGTTGCGATTGCAACAAATACAACGGGGAGTCCTCGCGTCAAATAAATTCTTCATGACCACGTTTACCGCGTCCCTATCGTCGTCAAAAATAAGTTGCAACTCATTAATCTGCCGACCTACGGCTTCCTCAACTGTCCAGCCAAACATTTGTTCTGCCTGTGGAGACCAGCGCTGGATTCGATAGTCACTATCCCACTCAATTACCGCCAAGGGAGAATTTTCCACATGAAAGGTGAGGCGTTTTAGGGTATGCTGTAATTGTGTTTCTGCCGTTTTGCGTTCTCTGATTTCTTGTTCAAGTTGGCGATTAACGGCTTCGAGTTGAGCCGGACTGGGTAATGCTAGGGCTTTGGGAATTAATTGCACCAGCAGTACGGCTGTAGACAGGGAAACGATCGCGGTGATTGCTTTGATGACTCCACTGACCCAATAGTCGGGATGCCATAGCGTCCACACGTCCATAATATGGCTAGTACCACACGCCAAGATAAAGGCACTAAACAACCAAAACATCCAGTCAAAGGGCAAATCCTGTCGCTTGTGGACGAAGTACACTAAGGTTACCGGAATCGAATAGTAAGCCAGTGCGGTTAACGAATCAGACAATAGATGAAGCCATACCAGTCTTGGCTGCCAAAGATAACAATGTCCATGAGGAATATATGACCCTAAAAATTGGTTCGCCAAGACTGTCCACATATTCACCCTCCCTCCTGGGTACTGTGACGCTGGGTAACTACTTACTATTAGATAGTAAGGGTCTACCGATTACTTTAACATTTTCCCCAACTATACCTGTCGAGGGTTAGTTGGGGTCTTCTCGCCAAGTTCGATAAACGTGAAAGTTGCCTAGATTAATGATGTCATGATTGATTATTTTTTAGGGTGGTGAGCGATAGGTTTAGCAGCAACCACTGATAATGATCATTGATAACTGCTTACGCCAGATTTTTTACTCGTTGCTCCCTGACTAACGTCAAACTTACCCATGAGGTGCGATCGCTATAGCGACGAATCAGTCGCTGGCGTAGGTTGGGTTCGACTAACCAACCGACTTCTAGGACGAAACTGTGACCAGATTTAATGGTTAATGGACAGTTAGAAGACGCGCCATCGGGAAGCAGTAACACTTGAACGGGTAATGCGCCGTCCTGGAAATGAAGTATTGCTCCGTCAATTCTAGCACTGGAGGTTAGGGTCTGAACGGATTCACCGACGCCAAAGGTTAGCCGTTGGATGAGGTGGTTGCTGTCTTGACGTTCAATCGTGAGTTGGGTGGAATAGGTATCTGGCGAACGCCAGTCGGGATAGAGGGTGATGGCTTCGCCAAGCCATTCTCCCAGTAATTGATCAACAGTTAGGGGGGGACGTTCTGGGGTATCGGTTCCGGCGCGTTTTTCCCGAATTAAGGTTAACTGAGACAGTTGAGCTTCTTTATTGTAGAGTTGCACTAACCGCAGGCGACGATTTCCGGCAATTAAGCCTAATTCAGCACCAAATTCGGAAAAAGGACCCCACTGCATTGAGCCTTGAGAAAAAGCGCCCGTCTCGAAGACTAGCACACTTCTGGCTAAGGAACTGTATTCTAAGACTGTTTCCTCTACGGCGCGATCAGGGGGATAGCGACGAATTACCTGGCGCACCGTTTGATTCTGATTGAGTCCCTCTAAGCTGACAACCGTTGGCGTATCCGTCAACGGTTCTCCTTGTGGCGAAAAGCGGGTAAATGAACCTTGCCATTCGCCTAAATTTTGTAGTAAACAGTCCCATTGCGATCGCATTGTTTTTCCTTTAAAAGTTCCCTATTCCTTGATAAAGGACGAATGACATTCCCCTAATTAACTCGACGCACTGGTATAAAACCGTAGGGCAAACCGCCAAAAGATACCTGACGCTAGCAGTAATCCTAATGCCAGAATAGCAGCACCAACCACCCAGACCAACTCACCGCGACCAAGCATCACCTCTGCGGGTATCGTAGTTAAGAACGCCACAGGGACGACAAAGGTAAAGAAAAATCGATAAACGGCGGGATAAGCCACCATCGGAAAACGCCCAGCTTCCAAAAACCCGCGCAGCACTTCAGTCACATTGTAAATTTTGACAAACCAAATACTCGTGGCTCCGAGTATAAACCAGAGGCTGTAAAGACTGATCAGACCAAAAAACAGGGGAACTGCGCCCAAGAGGTAATTAAACCAACTGACCTCAAGGCGTTCACCTGCATATCCTAGAAGTATTCCAGCAAAAATTAAATCGGGCAATCCCCAAGGAGACAGGGTGCGCGATGACAGCCAAAATTGAGAACTAATCGGCTTAAGCAGGATAAAGTCCAGGGTACCCTGTTGGACATGGTTGACAATGCGATTGAGATTAGGACTCAGCAGCGTCGCCGCAAACCCTTGCAGAAAGGTAAAAATCCCCAGAATCACTAAGGCTTCTTCCCAACTCCAGCCCTGAAAGGTATAGCCCGTGCGGTAAAACAAAAATAACCCAAATACACTGCCCACTAAGTTTCCTAGACTGCTTAAGGCAGCAATCAGAAAGTTGAGGCGATACTCTAGCTCAGCGGCGAGGGCAGTACTCCAGAACAACTGTAGTACGTTCAGATATCGTTTCATCTTAATTAAGATAGCAGAAATCTCTACTGAGGAGGCACAAAAGACGGCAAGGCGTTCATAATGTCAGTAGAGTTCAAGGAATTTTTGTGTCTCAAAAACGCAGGGTTTGGATCAAAGTCGTGTTAGGGCTGGCAGTTTTAGCATTAGTAGGTGTATCAATTATTCCTCTGTTGGGAACTGTCCTAGAGAGCAATCAGCCTTCTGCTGTCGCCACACCGAATACCCAACCCAGCCTATCAACAGAACAGCAAACTCAACTCGAAGACCAAGCCAAAGGGTATCAACTGGTTTTACAGCGAGAACCGCAAAATCAAACCGCGTTGCGGGGATTATTAGAGGCAAAACTGCGGCTAGGGGATGTTCAAGGCGCGATCGCACCCCTAGAAGCCTTAGCTGAACTGAATCCTGACCAACCGGAATTTGGGGTGTTGCTAGCTCAAGCGAAAGAACAAACAGGCGATCGCGAAGGTGCAGCCCAAGCCTACCGTCAAATTTTAGCCTCACAGCCCGGAGATATCAATGCCTTGAAAGGATTAGCCGCCCTGTATATTCAGCAAAACCGTCCAGAAGCGGCAATTGGTTTATTGCAAGATACGATCAAAAATGCCGGACAACAGAATCAGACTCAACCCGGTAGAGTGGATGTGAGTTCCGTCCAACTTTTGTTAGGTGAAGTCTACCTGAGTCAACAACGTTTTACAGAAGCCCTCACCATTTATGATCAACTGATCGAAGACAACCCCCAAGATTTTCGCCCGGTATTGGCTAAAGCACTAATTCTCCGCCAACAAGGGAAAACGGAAGAAGCTAAGCCTTTATTTACCACGGCGGTTTCTCTCGCACCGCAGGAGTACAAAGATCAAGTCAAGCAACTTGCCACATTAAGTGAACAGCCTACACCTGCACCAACTGCATCCCCTGGTAATAACGAGACACCCGATTTTCCCGAACCACTTCCGGAAGGGGAAGAAAGTCCATAAATCATATTCCAGGCATTCGTAGTTCCTAGTAAGGGATGCGAGCCTATTATCGATTTGGGTAGATCCCAAAAATCCAACTAATACTAAATTCGGGTTAACTACCCCTTTTTCGGTAAGGACACAAGTTAGGACACATCTTATGGTAGAGACGTTCCGGCGGAACGTCTCTACTTGTCCTAATCGATGTGTCTACTGCTATAACTAAACTTTTGCTAATTATAATATAAAAACAGCCATAAAATACACAGTAGTACAGCTAATTGAAAAGCAACTATGACAACACAACTGCTGTCCCAAACCGCTAGCGAAATCATTTATCCTGATAGTGACGGACAACCGATGGCAGATAATACGATTCAATTTCGCTGGATTAACGCCATTTATTATAATTTAGCTTGGTTATTTGCCTCAGACAATAATGTTTTCGTGGCGGGAGACTTACTTTGGTATCCGGAGGAAGGGAATAACAAATTGCGTCAAGCCCCAGATGTGATGATCGTGTTTGGAGTGCCTAAAGTAGACAGAGGTTCTTATCAGCAGTGGCAAGAAAATGATATCGCTCCCCAGGTTGTGTTTGAGATTCTTTCTCCAGGAAACACGCGCAAGGAAATGAACCGGAAGTTGTTATTTTACGATCGCTATGGAGTCGAAGAATACTATCTCTACGATCCCTATAAAAATCGCTTAATGGGATGGATGCGCTCAGAATCGTGGCTCGATGTCATTGATCAGATGAATGGTTGGGTTTCCTCGCGGTTGGGAATTCGCTTTGAACTCACTGAAGAAACATTAGTGATTTACCGCCCTGACGGTCAACCGTTTGCTGATTATCTAGAGGTGCAGCAACAGTTACAAGCTGCCCAAAATCGGGCAATTGTTGCGGAAGAACAACTCCAACAAGAACGTCAAAAAGCAGAGCGATTAGCCGCACAATTGCGAGCCGCAGGACTTGAACCTGACCTATGAGTTAAACGCCGACGACTTGTACATGGGGATAGCGCTGGAGTACCTTGAAACTCAATTCGCCAGTCCCACAACCCAAATCCAGTATACGTTTCGCCTGAGGCGGAATACAGCGTGCGATCGCCTCTAGCATTTCATCATATCGCGGTAAGAGTTGCCGGATATAAAGATCAAACTCAGCTGTCTTGGCAAAGACTTCTCCGGGGAATATGGAGTTGGGGGCGGCTGAGTCTGGATGAGTCTGGATTGGGTTGGTGGGATGAGAACTCACAAGCGTTGAGGATAAACCATTACCCTTGAGATTGTACCGAAGATATTGGGTTTTTCGCGATCGCGTTGCGCCTTGGAGAATCAACTGCTGTTTTATAGATTCCTGATTCCTGGCAATCAACACTCTAGCTCTAGAAATGTTGACGATGCACTCGTACCCGTTTAGAAGGGTCTTGCTTCTGCACCCAGATTAAAAACTTCTGCATTTGAGGTTCATTTTTTAGCTTTTCCAAAGAATTGAGTTCTTGGGATAAGTGAGTATTATCAAACAGAGAATGGATCTGCCGATGACAGGCAGAACAAATCATCGCAGTGGGAATTGTCTCGACTTTTTTCTTCTTTGCCTTCTGTCGAGGAATTAGGTGATGAATAGTTAAACGCTCAACCTCTCGTTCACATAATTGACAAATCATAGTGAGTCGTAAACTATCACAGACACTAAAGGGAAAGCTTCACGAGTGCATCTTTGACGGCTGACGGTAATTTTCGCAAAATCTTGCCTTTCTCCCGGTCAACCGCCACTAACGTCACCCGACCGGTTACATAGAGTTCTTTGGTATCGGGCGATTGAATCTGGTAATCCCAATAGATGCGGACTCCGTCCATATCTGTCATCCGGGTTTTGACAATCGCCGTCTGACCCATGCGAAGCTGACGGTGATAGCGCACAGAGAGTTCAACCACGGGTAATTCACATCCCATCGCCACTAAGTCAGCATACTCGATGCCAATAGACCGTAAGCATTCTACCCGTGCTTCTTCCATCCAGGTTAAGTAATTACCATGCCAAACCACACCTGCATAATCACTGTGGTGAGGATGTGCCCGCACCGGATATTCAAACCAGTGTTCGGTTGTGGCGGTTAACGAATGGCTTTGGATGGCGCTGGTTGGTGGAAGTTGAGCCGAAGATTGGAAATTGTCAGACATATTACTAAACTAAGGGAGAACGTTACTGTGTTACTACCTAGATAGCACAGGAACAACCGTAAACTGCAAGCAGGAATAACCGATACATTTAGATTGGATTTAGAACTTGAACTAACTTTGGGGGAAACAAAAAACTGGCTCCATTGGGTTTTGTCAAGCAACCAATAGTACTATCGCAGTAAGCTATAAGAGTATTGGGGCATGATTTAGGCAAAAAATAATGCACAATCCATTCCCAGGAATGAACCCCTACTTGGAGTTGCCAGACCTATGGCATCAAGTCCATAATCGACTTATTGTGGCGGTAGCAGATGCCATTACCCCTCAAATCGTTCCTAAATATCGGGTGGCGATTGAGGAACGCATCTATACCAGCATCAATGACTCGTTACTCGTAGGAATTGCAGATGTGGCGGTTTCTCGTCGAGACTCCACTCGTACTGGTGCAACAGTCACGGCTACCCAGTTAGCTGAACCCACTCCGGTTAAAGTCCCTGTACCGGAACAGGTTACTGAACGATTTTTAGAGGTTAGATCAACCCAAACGGGCGCTGTTGTCTCTGTAATAGAAATCCTCTCTCCCAAAAATAAATCTGCCAAGGATGGTCGAGAGGCGTATCAAAATAAACGCCAGAAAATTTTGGCATCAACAACCAGTTTCGTTGAAATTGATCTGCTCAGAGTTGGCAAACCAATGCCAATTATTGGCTATACTCAGACAGGTTATCGTATCTTGGTTAGTCGGGGATATTACCGACCGGATGCCGATTTATATACCTTTGGTTTAAAAGAACCGATTCCAGCGTTTCCTGTCCCCTTACGTCCAGATGATCCTGAACCCATAGTAGACCTACAACAGTTACTTAATCAGATGTATGAGCGTGCTAGATTTGACCTAGCCATTGATTACTCACAACCTGTCAAACCCGCCCTTGCACCTGAAGACGCAATCTGGGTTAGCGAAATTTTGGCAAGCGCGATCGCTGATTAATGAAGTTATGTAAACCACGATTGCCAAGCATTTTTCTGACCGGATAATAGGGTTACAAGCCTCCCCCTGCCATCGGGATTTTCAAGGTTTCCGAATATTCTATCTCATGAGTGTATACTATAAAAGTAGTCTAGCACAGGCGAAAATTCGTGAATATCGCCAATCAAGCAATTGATACCTATCACGTAAAGTGATGCTAGTACGTGAGGAGCGAAAGACCTCTTGAAAAACGCATGGGCTTAAACGAGTGCCGATACCAGAAAAGTAAAAAAATTAGTCAATCATTAGACTAAAGACAAGCGTACTGTCGGGCGGACAGGAACGTAGGGAAAGAGAGAAACGGATGTGTTAGACACTCTTAGTAAGTACCTAAACGCTTGGGGAGCAGGCTCCCTCTGGGGTTATCTAAATTAAGCTCGATACTTAGTAGTACTCTACGGGTATTTGGTTTAAGTATTACCGAAAGGATAGATAATTGCAAGGTGTGTCCGTGAACCAAGAATCCTCTCACCTTTAGGGAGAGGAGCGTCAAAAGAAGGATTGTTTACCGCCTTAGTGCGACACATCGCCTCTCAAACACCCTACACCCCACACCCCATACCCTACACCCTGTATCCTTTTAGCTATCTTGTCACCCCTTGAGCGCGATCGCCCTAGGGGATTGTTGTGGCATCGAGACAACTCAACTGGGCTGCTCAAATGCAGAATTTGCATTTTTACAATGCAATTAAGGAAACATTCAAGGTTTTTTGTATTCCTTTTTACATTAATAAAATTTTTTTTTGCGTACAACACTAAGGTGGCAAATTAAAACAGTCGCTAAAAAATTAACCCCAATCCATAAATCTCAAAATCTCCTGAATTTCGGGTTAAATAAACTGCCCAATTTTTTGCCATAACTTTTTGACCTACCGTAAAATTCACCCCAACAAAGCGATGTCACTAAACGTTGAACTGCTGGAAACAAGCTTTGGCAAAGTCAAACCTCACGCCAATGAATTTGCCTCTAGCTTTTATACTAACTTATTCACGAATTATCCCGAAGCCAAGCCTTTGTTTGCTAACACTAACATGGAAGAACAAAGCAAAAAGCTGTTAGTTTCTTTGGTCTTAGTTGTCGAAAACCTTCGCAAACCCGCAGTCTTGAGTGATTCCCTCAAAGGCTTAGGAGCGCGGCACGTTAAATACGGCGCACTTCCCGAACATTATCCCTTAGTTGGGAATGCTTTATTAATGACCTTTGAGCAATTTTTAAAGGCTGATTGGACTCCGGAAACTAAACAAGCTTGGGTTGATGCTTACGGTGCAATTACCGAGATAATGCTTGATGGTGCTGACTATTCCGCCGAAGATCTGAATCTCGATGCTCAAGCAATGGCGGACAAAATGAAGCCCGATTCTTAACCTCTTAGCTTATTCTTAAGGCTGAAGCAAGAAATAAATTTTTTATGCTCATTCAGGAGTCAGCACTTGATTGTATTTTTCCGTAAAGCATCAGCACTACCTTATTTTACTCAACGGATTTTTGGGTAAACTATGACGCGCCAATCTGGTCAATTCTCTGCATTCAAAATTCTTTCGCTACGCACTGCCATCATTGGCGTTGTCATTCTGCTTTGTATTTGGTTCGGTGCGGCTTTTTCCCTCGACCAACGCAGCATCTTCTTGCCCGGAGAAACCTCAGATGGTCATTATCTGTTTGAGGTTTCTTGTAATTCGTGCCACGAAGGATTTAAACCTGTTTCTAACGAAACTTGTAATCGTTGTCACGAAGCCGAATTAGCCGAAGATGCCCACGGTGCTAAGAAGTTTCGCGATCCGCGTTGGGCGGAATTATTAACTCGTGTTGATGTGCTAACTTGCACGGCTTGTCACGAAGAACACGTTTATATGTTTGGGCGTGGCGTTCATCTCAAACCCGATTTATGTATGGCTTGTCATCAAGGTTTAATTGAAGGCGAATTAGCCAGTCATACGGGCTTTTCTCCTGATGGTTGTTGGACGGCGGGTTGTCACAACTTCCACGATCATCGCTCGATTTCAACGGGTTTTATCCGCCAACACCTCGATGAACCACCCATGCTACCCGAACCCGGTTTACCCCAACGCACCGTGACAGCCACCGTGGAAACCGCACCCAAACCGGATTTAAGCGACGAGTTTTTGGAGGGACGATCGTGAAACCAATTCTAGCCTTGGGGTTAGCGGTGCTAATTTGGTTATATCCTGGGGGCGCGATCGCGAGTGCCAATTCTGTCACAGAAGCACAACTGCAAAAAATAGACCAACAGTGGCAAAATAGCGCTCACGCCTTGGCACAAGTCAATTGTTCGAGTTGTCATCAAGACGAAAAAACCAAACAATTTATTGCTCAACCCACCCTCGAAAGTTGTCAAAGCTGTCATGAATTTGCCGTGGAAACTTTTGGTTGGGGAAAGCATGGGATTAGAATCCATGAAGGCTTATCGCCCCTCACCCCGGCTATGGCAAAGTTGCCGATGAAAAAATCGGCACAAGATAAATTTATGAATTGTAATGCTTGTCACAACGTTCACTCGGTAAATACGGTAAAAGCATCAGTGGATTCCTGTTTATCTTGCCACAATGACTCCCATTCCTTGAACTACGAAAACTCGCGACACGCTAAAATTTTTGCCAAGCAAAAAGACTTAATTCGACCCAGTACGGAATCTGTAACTTGTGCTACTTGCCACTTACCGCGTCAAGAACGAGGTAAAACGGTATTAGTCAATCACAACAACACTTATACTCTTTTACCGCGCGATCGCATGGTCAAAGAAGTCTGTCTCAATTGTCATGGGGTCGAGTATTCTTACAACAGCATCTTTGACGATGATTTAGTCGAAGCGAACTTCGATAAGCCCCCACATTTAGAGTTAAAAACCTTTGAATTAGTCCGCGATCTCGAAAAACGCAGAACAAGTCAGTAAACCCAAGCTTTTCTCACATTTGCTCATCTTTTTACAAGGAAATTCAACGATGATGACTGCATCTTATTGGTGGCAACACCTCAAAACCAAAACCGTTGCTTTAATTGCTTTATCCCTCACCATTTGCTTAACCATTATTTCCTGTGGCGGCAATGGTGGTAGTGGAGCCCCCCAAGCCGCAGCAGGCGTTTCTCCTGAAGTGGTAGCCGACTATATTCACACGGTTTTACTCGCAGATAGAACCGCCTATACCAAACACGTTGTTAACCGCTTAAAAACCCTCGAAGGCAAAGAAAAAGACGACGGTGTTGTTCCGGCTGAAGCCACCGAAACTTGGCAACAAACTGACGGTATTCCCTTACCCGCTCAAATGTTCCGTTTAGGGTCAGAAATTGCCGCCGAAGAAGGGCTTTTTACCTACGGCTTGATTTCTCCTTGGAATATCAACGATAGCCAAGCCCCCAAAACCGAATTTGAAAAAACCGCGATGCAAGCCGTGGTGGATACAGGCGAACCTTACAAAGATTATCAAGAAATTGGCGGACAACAGTATTTTTCTGCCGTGTATCCCGATAAAGCGGTTGCTGAAGCTTGTATTAGTTGTCACAACACGCACCCCGTTCACTTAGAACGCTACCCCGACAAACAATTTGAAATGGGGGATGTAATGGGGGGTATTATTATCAATTTGCCCGTGGATAATATCTAATTCTCTTTAATTTAAAAAGAGGGATGAACCTATCCCTCTTTTGGGAAGACAAACCGATTATGAAGCCCAACTTTTCGACCCTCATCATCCTAACTTTTGTTTGTGTTGCCCTGCTAACTCCCTTTGCTCTAAGTTCGATGTATATCGAAGTATTGCGGGAAGACGCCTTCGATTTACTCCAGCTTTTACAGGGCAATTTATACAAACAAATTACCGGCTTTACTGCCCTAGCTTTCGTCTTTCTTGAAATGGTATTAACCCTCCGCAAACGCAGTCGCGGCTGGAAGATTAAAATTCCCCTCCCCGGTTCGATGCAATTTTGGCGTAGCCTGCATATTTTCGCGGGAGTTGGCTTATTAGGCATTACCCTAGTGCATACCATTGGGGCAAATGGGTTCAACTTTAACGCTGTGTTTCTGTGGGTTTTCTTTTTCGTTACGCTATCTGCTTTAGTCGGCGTTGTCGCTGAAACTGGAATTGTCGAATCGCCACAACGGTATTTTGGTTTACAACTGGCAAAAGCCGGAAAGGTTGAAGGTTCTAAGCAAACACCAGGGATTCCTAAAGGCAAACTCATTCGCAGTTTACGATCGCTTTGGCTGACGACTCACATTTTTTTAGTCAGCGTGTTTTGTGTTATGCTTGTTATTCACATTTTTTTGGCGTATTACTATCAGTAAAAAAGTCATGAAAATAAAAAATGTTTTGCTCAACTTTTGCGCGATCGCCTGTTTTATTTTAACCCTTTTTAGCTTCATTTATCCTGCTTCTGCCTTATCTTTAAGAAGTCCCTCCAGCCTCACCGGATTAGTTGAACTCAAGCACCTGGCGAAACAATCTGTAGCTTACTCTACTGCCCTCAAAAACCCTAAACCGACCCTCATTGAGTTTTACGCTGATTGGTGTACTACCTGTCAAGCGATGGCTCCCACTATTAAAGCGTTACATGACAGCCAATCGTCTCAAATCAACTTTGTGATGCTCAACATTGACGATCCCCAATGGTCAGAGCAAATCCAACACTATAACGTCAGGAGCGTTCCTCAATTTACCCTGGTTTCCCCTCAAGGCATTCCCCAAAAAACCCTTTATGGCAAAGTTCCTAAAGCTGTTTTAGCCAACCTTTTACAGCAATTATAGAGTGAACAGTTAACCGCAAATTGTGGGTATTATCCCCCCTATAAATATAAGTTTAATCGGGAATATTTAAAGCTCCGTGATGGTGTAGCCATTCTTTCTGTTCAGCCGTCAAGCCTTGAGCATCAGTAAACACCGCCCTCGTCACAACACAATTAGAAAAATCAACATTTTGCCAAATTGTTTTCTCTAAATTTGCATCTTGTAAATTGGCATTAGTAAAATTAACTTCTGTAAAATGAGTTCCTTCTAAATTCGCCGAAAGTAAAGACGCATGATTAAAATCAACGCGAGTTAATTGAGAATGGGTTAAAGTAGTACTGTATAAATCCGAACCCCGTAAAATCAGATCGATCCACTGACAAGATTTACCTTTGGCTGCCATTAAATCTGCTTCTGTGAGATCAGAATTTGACCAACGACTATGAGTTAAAAGAGCCTTCACAAGGTTAATTTGTTGCCCTGATATTTCACCCAAAGTAGCATCCATGAGATTTACTTCCCGTAAAGAAGCATTACTAAAATTCGCCTGAAACAACTGAATACTCGTCAATTTTGCTTTAGAAAAATTCGCACCGCTAAAATTTAAGTTTATACCGCGAGCAACTTCTAAATCGGCTTCAATAAAATGGGAATAGGGTGCTTCTAAACGGTCTAATTTTGCGTCACGTAACTTCACCTTATGAGCTTGCACTGCTCTAAAGTTTGCTCCCGTTAAATTCGCACTGGTTAAATTTGCATTTTCTAAATTAGCGGCAGTTAAATTCGCCTCAGACAAATCCGCAAAAATTAAAACCGCTTGGGTAAAATCTGTTTGCTGGCAAGACGCTTTCGCCAAATTTGCGCCGCGTAAATAAGCCTGTTCAAAATTAGCGCGATTCAGTGTTTCTCCGTGGAGGTCAATGTGACTGAGTTCTGCTTCTTTAAACTGTTTGCCTTGTTTTAACTGTTGTAGGAGTTCTTGGGGCGTTAAAACTGTCATTACTACAAAGTCCTTTGGTTCCTAAAAAAAGTAGGGTGGGCAATGCCCACCAGCATACCAGTCAGTGACATTCAAATTAGGAGACTTTCACCAGTACCCAATCATCTTCAGTTTTGACTTCATAACTGGCTAAGGGTTTCGTTGCAGGACCAGAAACCACTTCTCCAGACGCATCGAATTGAGAACCATGACAAGGACAGTCAAATCGGGTTGCTTCGGCGTTCCAAGCCACAGTACAACCTTGATGGGTGCAAAGAGGGTTAAAGGCAGCGATTTCTTGGCTTTGGGGCGATTGGATGACCAGGACATCTGCCATTTTATCGAGGATACGACCTTCGCTTTCGAGGTCTTGGATTGTTCCCACCGCCTGGAAACCATCTTCTCGTACTGAACGGTCGATTTCGGGTTCTGCTTCTGTATTGGCTGCGGGTTCGGTGGTGGCTGTTTCTTCTTCATCATTGTTACAAGCGGCTAAGACCAGAGGAAAAGAACTAGCTAGCATTCCGATTCCTGTCCAACCTAAAAATTGACGGCGATCCATTGTTTTTACCTCGTTATTTTTTGTTATTGATGGTTGGTTATGGGTTGTTTGTTGTTGGTTGTTTGTTGTTGGTTCTCAACAACTGATGACTGTTGACTGATGACTGATAACTGGATACTAGAAAACCACTTTTTATGGCGGATGGTAGCGGCGAGGACGAACAGTAAATCTAAGCCCACGATACTTGCAACCATCAATTGCGACCCGCCTGTGGTGAAGCCATAGCTGTGTAATCCAGTTCCGAGGACGAAGTTCACACCGTACCACGCCATGAGAACGGCATTAAAGCAAACCACAGCGGCGACTCCCATGCCAAAGTGACTTAACCAGCCTACCAAGCGACCGTGAAGGGGAACGAGATAAGCAAGGAGGGCAATCAACGCCCAGGTTTCTTTCGGGTCCCAACCCCAGAAGCGACCCCAGGAGAAGTGTGCCCAAATGCCACCGAGGATAATGCCTGTGGTGAGTAACAGAACACCCACTTGGAGTAGGGAGTAATTCCACCCGGAAAGCTGGCGAATACGACCAGTCGCTTGGGGGGCGAGGAGGTAGTGACCCAAGATAATGTGACCAATCCCCATGCTGAGGGCAAAACAAGCGTAACTGAGGGTAATGGTGGGAACGTGAATACTCAACCAGAAGTTATCCCGGAGGACGGGGACGAGGGGCTTGATACTGGGGTCGAGGACGGCGGGTAAACCGTCAGCGAGAAGGAGACAGACCACGGAGAGGGGGGCGGCGGCGAGGAGGTAGTATTTGGCTTTGTAGATGAGTTCAAACAGGAGGGCGAGGAGGGCAACCCCAAAGCCGACCCAAATCACGGATTCATACATATTGGTGACGGGAGGTCGTCCGGAGATGACCATGCGTTCGAGGAAGCCGTAACCTTGAATCCCTAGACCAACGGTAAAGATACCTATTGCACCCCAGTAGAAGTTAAATTTCTTGAAGCAGAGAACCGCTAACATGACGCAGAAGGCAGCGATATAGACCCGCCAAGCCTTAGCAAAGGGCTGGAGGGAATAAAAGTTCACTTCTCGTTGTAGGGGGGCGGAGGTGGGGTAAATTTTGGGGCTGAGGGAACGAATATCTTGTTGCAGTTGATTGGCAATATTCGCGATCGCGCCAGTATCTTCAGATGTGAGACGATAGGTTTGGCGCAGGGACTGGTACTCGTCCACAATGGGTGCAATTGCTTCAGCCGCGTAGTATTGTTGGGCATCTTCTAAGCTGACCCAAGTGCCTTTGGGGTCGTTGGGGTGAGGAATCAAAGGCAAGTTATTGTTCCCGACGGTTTGCAGCATCAACGCGAGGCGATCCTCGATGGTGAGGGCTTCTTGGTCGTCGCGAGTGAGGTCGAGGTCAGCGATTTGTTTTTGGCGGGCTTGTTGCACTTTTGCCCCCAAGCCAGACCGTATCAGTTCGGCAAACGTGAAGTATTTGCGTTCGGGGTCGAGACCGATGTCTGTTTTGAGGGGGCGGTAGTTAACGAGGATAAAGGGTTCTGCGTTCCAATCCCGGTCATTAAACCAGAGGGAAAGGTAGGTGTTGAGGGTGTCGAGTTTCTGCCCGGATTGGGGGGTATAGGTGGAACGACCGTGAATTTGGGTGACGGTTTCTTTGGCGACGGCGTAAAGGGGCTTTTTGCGTCCGTCGAGTTGGACGGCTAGGGTTTGGACGCTGTTGAGGGGGTTGCTGTGGAATTGGTTGAGGGGAACGATGAGGAGGGTAATGCCTAAGCAAAAGCCGACAAAGAATTTAAGCAGTTTCATGGGTAGTTGATATTAATGGGGATAAGAGGGGGATTGAATGGACTAGGATTTCAAGGCTGAAAGTTGGGGTTCAGGTTCGACGGGGTTTTCTGTCTCGGTGAGGACGGGAATTTGTTGCAGTTTTTTGGCTAAGGCGCGACCGTAGAACAGGGTGGCAATGCCGAGAATGACTAAGGTCGATCCCGTCCAAGTGGTGGCTGTGACCCAGAGGGGTTCCCGTTTGACTTGCAGGGTAGATTGACTTAAATCGCCGGGGTTCCAGGAGGCTTGGGCGATTTTCCAGCCTCGATACCAAGTGGGGTGATTCATCCAGACGGTGCGATTGACGGCGGTTTGGGTTTCGGGGTCGAGGATGCGGATTTTGCTGGTCCACATAGCCACGGATTCTGACCCTTCGTTGCGTTCGACGATAAAATCATCTAAAGCAATGGCGAAGGTTAATTCGAGGAGTTTGGGGGTAAAGGCAGCGAACATTTCACCGTTAGGGGTGTCGATGGCGGTGGGTTCGCCCCAAGGTAACCAGGTTGGTTGAGAATCGGGGGTTTGAACCAATAATGCAGGAGTCCCAGAGGCTTGCGTCGCGGCGACGGGGATGACTTGACGCTGGACTTGCGCGTGAGGAGTATAGGCAGCAAAGGTGATTTGGAAGTCTGCCCAACCGGGACGAATAGTATCCCCAGGGGCGATCGCGCCACTGTGAAAGTCACGAGAGGATTTAGCGGCGTAAAATAGCTGTCGATCGGGGGCGACGATTAAGCGAAAGTAATCATCGGGTTCTGAGGGTGTGAAATTGTAAGCAATGGCGACATTTTCTGCGGCTTTTCCCTCAATTACAGTACGAACAGGAGGAATCTCCGGTTTTCCGAAGACAAACCATCGTTCCCGACCTTGAGAAGACATGAGTTCGAGTTGTACCGCAGGATTATTGAGTTCCTCTGAAACACTACTCGGTTGATTGTCGCGGTTGAGGCGAAAGTCGGACCAAAAGTTCTTAACCGTGAGAGTTACATGGTCATCGAGTTTTTGCGATTGGTTAAGGTGGGTGGCAATATCGAGAGAATGGGATTGATTTTGGGTTTGAATTTGTAATGTTCCCCAAGGATTTTTGACGTTTTGCGGGGGGTGCAGGAGTTGTTGTAATTCTGATTGATTTTGGGGTTGTACAATTTCTAGGATTGCCGGACCGATGGGAACTTGACTATAAGCCGTGGGCGCGATCGCGAGCCATCTTTCGAGTTTTTGGTTCATGCGATCGCTGCTTAATAATAACTGAACTGCCGGATTTTCAACCGTAGCGCCTTCGACAAAACGAACAGTTTTGACGGTATTTTTGCTATATTTTTCTAAGCTTAAATTGGCAAGTTTAGGCGGGGTAATTCGTCCATCAGCATGAACAAAAACATCAGTTTTTCGGAATTCTTGATTCGGCATTAATACTTCCAAAATGTCGCCTTCTAAGCGGATTTGATTATTCGCCCCGGCATCCGTTCTGACTAAAATCATGCCTTCTACACCGAGGTGAATCACCGCCGCCGAACCGATGATAATTACGACTAAACCAAGGTGAGTCAAAGCAAAACCAATTTTACGCGCCCCTCGCCACGGATAGCGCGTTAAGGCAGAAAATGTGAGGTTTAAGGCAAGTAAAAACATTAATGCCCCAAACCAAGGACTTTTATAAACGTCTTGTTGGACTAAACTCGAACCTACTTGAGATTCATAAAAGGTTGCCCAAATTAAAATACTTGTAATAACGGCGAGTAACGGAATCGCAAATTTAATCGAGCCACAGAATTTCAAAATCTGTTTGGGAAAAACGAAATCGGGCATAGTGTGAAAATGAACTCTGACAATGCCCTTCAAGTTATCGGCTTCAACTCAATTATTTTGTAGCCAAATTTGCAAAGAGCGTTTAATTATGAATTTACTGCATTTAAATCATGCATTTTGCGAATAATCTGGAACCGCAGTAACCGTCACAAATTCAATATTTGTCATTCGTCATACTCAAGGGAACACCAAGTAAGCTACGTCATATCGTGTCCGGTGGAATACTTACACTATCGGTGGAGACAAGGCAGAGAGGAGGCTTCGGACATTCGGCGAGCGCGATCGCAGATGAATAAAATTACCGAAACCACGCTTGCCAAGCCTTCCAACGTTGCACCAATTCTGCCATCTGCGAGTAACCCGATGCGCTGGGATGAGCGCCGTCATAAGCAGCCACTTCATCCATCCAAACCTTTGAGGCTTGTAGAGAACTAAATACATCTAAATAAGGAATAGACAACTGATGACAAACCTCAGCAAACTGTTGGGATAATTCAGCGGTTCTCATATTTTGCCCCCGATCAGCAATTGGTGGTGGACTGACCATCAACACAGGGAATAATCCTTTCGCTACTGTTAAAATTTGATTGGCATTTTTTACAGAATCTTTGAAAGGAATCCGACCTTTACCCTGTTCAATAGTCGTATCATTCACGCCAAAGGAAAAAACAATTCCACCGTCACATCCCTCTGGTAAACGTCGAGAAGCTTCCGGTAACCAACGAGTTGAAATATCAGCACTGGTTTCTCGCCGTATGCCTAAATTGTAATAAGTTAAGTCATACCCTTGCTTACGGATAGCTGCACAAATTCTTCCTGTCCATCCTAGATATTCAGGATCACCAGTACCATTCACGAAAGAGTCACCGACAAAGCAAACTCGCTTTATTGTCATTTGTCAAAACACTGATTTCACGGATTTATTGTCCAGATTGGGGTAGAGAGGTGAGAGCTTATTCACACTGATTACACGAAAAGGTGAGCAACCAACTTTCTCACTGCTTCTGTGCTTCTGTGCTGCTCCGCCTCATTTCTACTTCGCCTCCATCCAATTTTTCCCTGCACTCACATCTACCACCAAAGGTACAGTCAACTCAACCGCTGATTCCATCGTCTCTCGGATTTTTGGTTCCAACTCCTCCCATTCATCCGGTGGAATTTCAAAGACTAATTCATCATGCACTTGCAATAGTAACCGCGCCTGGTAATTCTGTAAAACCTCATGCATTTTTACCATGGCAATTTTGATAATATCAGCACTAGAGCCTTGAATCGGAGCATTCGCGGCGGCTCTGAGTAACCCAGCGTCATATTGATCGATTCCCTTAAATTCATCAAGATTAATCTCTTTAGGATTTTTCCCTTTAGCCTCGCGCAGTCTGTTGCTATTGAACTCAAAGTAACGCCGACGACCTAAAATAGTCTCCACATAACCGTTCGCGATCGCGTCCCGTTTCATTTGCTCCAAATACCCGAAAACTTTGGGATAACGCTGCTTCAATCGGTCAATAAACTCCTTTCCTTCCGCCGCCGATACTCCCGCTTCCCTAGCAAATCGCTGGGGTCCCATACCGTAAATCACGCCAAAGTTAATCGTTTTACCCAATCGCCGTTCGTCTGGTGTTACGGTTTCTTTCTCAAACAATAACTTCGCCGTTACCGCGTGAATATCCTGATTATTCCTGTATGTTTCCACCAGTACAGGTTCTTGACTCAGATGTGCCAAAATGCGTAACTCAATTTGGGAATAGTCTGCTGATACTAACAACCAACCCGATTCAGGTAAAAATGCTTTACGAATTTGGCGACTAAACGCCGTCCGAATTGGAATATTCTGTAAATTAGGATTCGATGAAGATAAACGTCCAGTACTGGTTATGGTTTGATTAAAATCCGTATGCACTCGCTGGGTATTTTCATCAACCAGTTTCGGCAATGCATCAACATAGGTGGATTTTAATTTAGAGAGGGTGCGGTGTTCGAGAATAGCATCAATAACCGGATGATCCCCTTGTAGTTTTTCCAATGTGGTATGATCTGTTGAGTACCCCGTTTTCATTTTGCGTGACTTGCGGCGGTCAAGGTTAAGTTTTTCAAATAGTAACTCACTTAACTGTTTAGGAGAGCCTAAATTAAATTCAACTCCTGCTTCTTGATAAGCGTTATGTTCAATGTCTGCGAGTTTTTTTTCTAGGGATTCCGAGAGTTCTTTGAGATAAGCCGTATCAATCCGAATTCCCTGATATTCCATCTGGGCTAATACAGGTTCTAGAGGTTGTTCAACTTTCAGCAACAACTTTTCTAGCGCTGGAATTTCCTCCAGTTTTTCTCTAAGTTTTGGAACCAGTTGAAACGTGGCATAAACTTGCATCCCGCAGTAATTTGCCACTGTTTGACAACTCAGTGCAGCAATAGTTTTTCCTTTGGGGATCTTTAAATCTTTGTAGCTTTCTAGCCGAATTTGTAAATAACGCTCAGTCAAACTATTAAGGTTATGACTATTATCTGGATTGAGGACATAACTGGCTAACATCGTATCCATGACTACCCCAGCTAGTTTAATCCCCTGAGTTCGCAGCACCAGACGGTCAAACTTTACATTTTGTAGCACTTTGGGATAGCGATCGCTCTCTAAAATAGGACGGAGTGCTTCTATAACTCTCTGTTGCTCTAAATTGTCACCTTGCTCATGGGCGATGGGGATATAGGCAACTTCTGCTGGTTCGATTCCCCAACAGCAGCCAATTCCCACCAATTCGGCGTTCTGTGGCTTTAAAGCGCTGGTTTCCGTATCCCAAGCCACTGGAGTTGCGGAGTTAGTGCAGTTTTTCAGGATTTCGACAAGCTGCTCCAACTTATCTTTTGTGTCGATAATCTGAGGTTGAATTGGACAACTGAGTGCAGTTTGCTTCTGGTAGTCTTCCGTTTCATCGGCTGTCCAGAAAGAAAGATCAGGACTACTGTCTTCAACGGATGGTTCTGGTTCTGTCCCCGTCTCTTCCACGACGTTTCCACCAAAACGCTGCTGGAGTTCGTCAATTTTACTCAGAAAAAACTCAAACTCCAACGTTTGCAAGAGGGGTTTGAGGACAGAGGTATCAAATCCCTCTAACTTCCCCGCCTCTAACTCTACATCCACAGGTGCATCAAACTTCAATTGCGCTAAATACTTAGAATGTTCGGCATCTTGTTTTCCCGTTTCCAGCTTAGTTTTTACTGCGCCTTTAATCTGATCAAGGGATGCATAAATGCTTTCCAAGGAACCAAAATCATTCAGCAACTTAACCGCCGTTTTTTCACCAATTCCCCTCACTCCCGGAATATTATCGGATTTATCCCCACAAAGAGCTTTGTAATCCACCACCTGTTCGGGTGTAATACCCAGTTTATTTTTTACCTCTTGGGTGCTATACTCTTGGATTCCTGTGGAACTGCTACGCTTCAAATCCTCCTTGCTAAGATAGAGAACTGTAATCGGCTTTTGCGGATCGATGAGTTGAAACAGGTCGCGATCGCCGGTTACAATTTTCACCTGATACCCTTCATCAGTCGCCCGATGTGCCAAGGTGGCTAACACATCATCAGCCTCGTAACCAGGTACTGCCAAGACGGGTAAATTCAACGCCGTCAGCAATTCCTTCAGATTTTGCAAATCTGGGATAAAGTCTTCTGGTGTTTCCGGTCTATCGGCTTTATAGGTATCGTCAGCTTCGTGACGAAACGTGGGCAATTCTAGGTCAAACGCCACCGCCATCGCCTGAGGTTGCTGAGAACTGATCACCTCTAACAGGGATTTGAGAAAGCCAAAACACACGCTGGTAGGTATCCCTGTCTTTGTTCGCAATCCACCTCCTTTAATGAAGGCATAATAGGAACGGAAAGCCAGAGAATGACCGTCAACCAGGATAAACAGGGGTTTCTCTGTCGTTATGGGTTCAGCAGAGGGAGAGGAGTTAGGCACAGGCTTTGATTGAGACATAGCCCCATTTTACCGAGTTGCATCTGCCTGTACAGGACTATTCTTTGGGTGAGTTTTTCGGAGCAGACTATCAAGCCATCAAACGAGGACGCAGGTTTTACCGTTTAACCACTATGAGTAGGGGTACGACATGTCGTGCCCCTACTCTAGACATGTCGTACCCCTACTCTAGATCTCGATTAAACGGTTTTTGATTCACACCGTCAGCAATTACCGCTTAACAGATTGACGGCGACGGCTGATGAAACCTAGCGCACCCAAACCGAGCAATGCTCCCACTGTACCGGGTTCAGGAACTGACGCTGGAGCTTGCGCTTTTACAACCCAATCTTGGAAGTCATAGTAGAATTCACCACTAGCAAGAGGGAAGCGAGTATCTTCTAGACCGATGAAGTAGTATCCTGGATCAGATACAGTTATAGGTGGGTTCGGATTAGCTTGATCAGTCAAGCTGGGGAATGTGTAACTGTCTAGCTGAGCCACCCCAAAAGCAACAAAGTTTTTGCCGCCGCCGCCAAAGCCACGATCCCACACTCCAAACTGATATTCAACGCCCTTTTCAAAGGTGTACTCAACAGTACACGGAACACTGATCGTGATATCACAAGTCCCCAGCCAGTCATTAATGAAGGCACTATTGGGCTGATCAAAGGATATTCCATTTCCCTCAGTAAATAGCGCCGTAAAGTTCCCATTGGACATGAAGCCAAAGTCTGAGAAAGCAGCGCCTCGGGAGCCTAACCCATTTGGAGCCAATACACTGAATTCGTAGGTTAAGCCATCACCAGCGAATACATTGGTTTTGTGGGGGATTGTTGGAGCTGTACCCGTCACTGGGCTATCTTCAACGATATCAATGCCTAGGAAACTAGCAGCTTGCGCCGGAGCACCAAAGGAAACTAGGGCAGTAGCTGTAGCAGCCGCGATACTTAGGGTAGAAGTGAATGGTAATTTCATAGTATATCCTTAACTGTTAAGGCTTTAATTCTAGATTAGAGCAGATAATAGGAATCTAAACTGTGAAGAATTATTGCGGTGTGGGAAGACTTAGGCAGAAGCCGATGAGCTGAAGCTATTCGGAGCTACCCTGTTTTTCTCCCCTGATTACATATTAAACCTTAATAAACTCTCGTATAGATAATCGTCCACCTAAAGGGGGGTTTTCATCAACTCTTTATCAATTTCCCCATCTATATGAAGCTTTCATGAAGAAAGACATCGGCTTTAGTCGGATTTTGCCCTGCTCTGAGAATATTAAGCGAGGTAGAGTAACCCAACTTATCTGGTTACAGCAGATTTAGTGGTTGATGAGGTACAGTATTCTAAGCCAGATCCCCGACTTCTTGAGGAAGTCGGGGATCTGTTTGTGTACCTCACTTACTTGAAAAGCGCTGTAGCTGGAATGTTGCGTGCTTTCCCTGACATGCTCCCATCTCTTCCTGGTTATTTTACAGTTTGGCGGCGACGACTGATGAAGCCTAGCGCACTTACGCCCAACAACGCTCCAACTGTACCGGGTTCAGGTACGGACACATCTGTTACCTTCACTACCCAGTCCTGGTAGTCATAGTAGTAGTTGGTAGAATCTTTCTTGAACATCCCATCTTCCATACCGAGGAAGTAGGCATTCTTCTCAATTACAGTCACGAATTTATCGGGATTATTCGCCACATATTCCGGCGTCATTAGGTTCGGGTAAAACTCGTCTGTCTCTTTGCTAAAAGTATAACTATCTTTTTGGGCGATCCCGAAGCCAGAAAAGTTGCTAGCACCACCGCCGAAGCCACGGTCTAATAACCCGAGCTGGTATTCTACACCTTTATCAAAGGTATATTTGAGGGTACAAGGTTGACTGATACTGATATTGCAAGTACCTAACCAATCATTGTTCCGGTTGGAGCCAGGATCATATTTCTTCAAGTCTTCTGTAAACAGTGAAGTGAAAGCTCCCCCAGACATAAAACCGAAATCAGAGAAAGTCGCACCTCTGGAACCTAGCCCTTGTGGAACAACAACACTAAATTCGTAGGTTTTGCCATCACCTATGAATTTTTGAGTCCCATGGGGAATGGGCATTGGACCGATACCTTTCATAAAAGGGCTATCATCGATAACATCAACGCCTAGATTAATAGCGGCTGCAGGAGCGGCAAAACTTATTAGTAGGGCAGTAGCTGTAGCGGCAGTGAGACTTAAGGTAGAAATAATTGGCAATTTCATGGCAGTAGATCCTCCCCTTGAGGATTTAATTTTGGCACATAGAATAGTTGAAAGAAAAATTTAGATTTTTTGGAATTGTCCTGACTTGAGAAGAGTTAGGCTTAAGTTGATTACCTGAAACTCGTGAAGTCTATGTTTTTTTCTCTCATGGTTACATTTTAGAATGCAATAAGCTATTGTCTAGAGGCTTTCCCCCTTAAAGGGACAATTTTTATCAACTCTTTATCAATTTCCCCATTTATATGAAGCTTTTATAAAGAAAGACACTGATGAGTATAAAGTAACAACGAGTCATGAACGTCTAGAGTGGTTTTCTGTCAAGTTAGATACACTCCAGGGAAAATGATGGATGAGACATTCATCCGAAAGCTTTACGGTAAAACACTTCTGGCTTTCAATGTAGCGGTACTTCTGGAAAGCTTTATCAATCTTGAGATTTTTGGGAAGGATTGACCACGCTCAGAGCAACTATTAGCGTAGTGACAATCCAACAGCGACAGGAAATCACGGTGGCTTCAACCCGACAACAGACCTGCCCACTTGATAACTATATATTAAACGATACTTATGTATTAAACGATACTTGTATCTGGTATAACAAACGCTAAAGCATCAAATTCGTAGGAATTAGAGCCGTTTAACTCCAGTATGGCAATGATGTCAAAGTTTGCTGATGTTCAGTAAATATACTCAAGCAACTGTTCACCTTGAGCAGTTTGCTCTAGGAACAAGCTGATACAACTGCCTCAATCCAAGAGCGGAAACTTTTCCCAGGGGTTCTCCATCTTGGGATTTAAGAGAAATCTTCATTTGGAGGTATGGTCAATTTGTCAAACAATTGTTACTATTTTTAATATAGCTTGGGAACCCTTGACCCGTTCACAGAACCTAGCCCTTGCCAAATGGCAGCTTGGGTCATCTGAATGTCCATTGTTTCTAGCATTTGAGGAGATAACCATGTCCCAACCCATTCAACTTTCCCTAGAGCAACAATTTAATATCCGCTCGTTTGAAACCCAGGTGCAGAAAATGAGCCGTGAGCAAGCTCAAGACTTTCTCATCAAGCTCTACGAGCAAATGATCATGCGTGAGAATATGTATAAGGAGTTTCTCAAGCATGAATGGGGTCTAGAACCTAGTTAAAAGTACGAGCAGTAGCCCTTATGTAGTGGGCGACCTCCGTCTCTTGCTCGGTTCCTGCGGTGGAAAGGAGCTGGGGATGCTGGGGCGTCAACTCTATATTTTGGCTTTGGTAGGTTAGGGACTGTTGAAGATTGTCCTTTCTGCTTGCTTTCAGGTGTACTATTAACCTAGGAAAATTGGATTAGATTAGCTTGAAGTATTCACTCTCTCAAACACACAACGCCACATCAGTGAAAAGGGAGTGCAGCGAATAGGCAGAAATGATTAGCCTAAAAATAATTTAGCTACATTGAGCGAAAATACTCTTGTCCTCATTTATGATTGGACAGCGAACTGATGTAGAGCTTGGATAGTTTAGAGCAGACGGCGTTCAACAACACCATTGTTGATTTGCCTGGTATTGTCTCAAAGAAAAAGCAAAAGTTAATCATAGACATCCTCCAAGCGGTAAGCTTGAATCCGTAAGCAGCCCAACGCCAAACTTGTTTTGCCTCTGGGATCTGTGATAAAAAAACAATTCTCCTATCCTATGTTTCAGCGTTGCTTAATTTGCACCGATTTTGCCGACGGTTTGTATCGGTTAGTCGAGTTTGTACCCAGTTTAGCGGCTAATGGTATCCAAAAGATTATCTTTCTCCATAGCGTACCGTTGTGGGAGGAAGGGGAAATTCCCCGGATAGATGAGGAAGGAATTGCCCGCGCTCGCTCCCGCCTAGAAGCTGGATTAAAGACTATACCAGAGGGCGTGGAGGTTCACATCGAAGTTATCTCAGGGCGTCCTTTAGATAATATACCCAAAGTTGCCAAACGCTACGACGCCGATGTGATTCTGATGGGGATGGAAAGCCGCAATTTTTTACAAGAAAAGCTTTTTGGTAGCACTACAGCCGGATTAGCGAGGAGTTCTACCATTCCACTCCTGATTCTGCGTCCCCAACTGATTTCGACTTATACCTGTGAAGAACTCGATCTGCGCTGTCAACATCTATTCCGCTATTTTCTAATTCCTTATAATGGCGGTAAGGCGTCGGAGTATCTCTTGCAAAAGGTGAAAGCTTATGCTCAAAATCGCCCCGATCGCTCACTCTCTGAATGCTTGTTAATATGGGTGATTGAAGAAGTGGGACGTAAACCCGTATCGAAGGAGCAACAGTTGCAAGTAGTCCAGGAGAAGCTCAAGCAGATTAAAGCTGACTTAGAAGCGCTGGGTTTGCAGGTAAAGACAGAAGTCCGCGTCGGTAATCCTTATCTGGAAGTTTTAGAGGCTGGGACAGTTTTTGACATCAGCGCGATCGCGGTTTCCTCGGAAACAATCGGCAGTATTATTGAATTACCCATCCGTAGCTTTGCGGGAGAGTTGATGCGGCGTAGTTGGCATCCCGTTCTCTTCTTTCCGCCGCCACCGAATTAGAGTCTGCTGCAGGGAGTCTTGTGGAGGGGTAGGGAGCAGGGGGAGCCGGGGGAGCCGGGGAAGCCGGGGAAGCCGGGGAAGCAGGGGAAGCCGGGGAAGCCGGGGGAGCAGGGGAAGCCGGGGGAGCAGGGGAAGCCGGGGAAGCCGGGGAAGCAGGGGAAGCAATGATACATTTTCCCTGATAGCGGTGCAAGGGTATGAAATGGTTTTACCCTATTTCCTTGAAGATGATCCAATGTCCATGCTACTCAAAGCCTTGATAGATAAGGGTTTTGCCGTTGTGCAGCAAGCCCGAATTAAGTCAAAGACTTGAATAAAGGGCGACCCCTTGCAGATTAAGTGGACTGGAGTTGTTAATTGATGTCAGCGGGTCGCCCCTAGAGAAGGATTATAATAGCTTAGCTAAGCTCTGCTGTAGCTGTTTCTCTCGCTGCCTGAGTTCAGCAATCAGCTCATCTTCTCTCAGGACAACACCACCTCGGGTAATTTTTTGATTCGTTTGCAGTTTGTGAGCCAGTTGATGACAGAGCTGACATTTCCCTAAGATACCCATAATTGATGGGGCAAACTTGGCAAAAACGAATTCATCTTCCGAGGTAAACCCTTTCTTGTCAATTCGCTGGGATAAGTCTTCGTTAGAGTTTGAATTAGGTTTGAGCTTGTTAATGAATTGGGCAACAGCAACAACGTCTTTTTGCCGATTCAATAGGGGCCAAGCCAGAATCGTATAAGTGCGGTAACCTGTTTTTCTATCCGTTTTCTTCGCTTGTTCTGAACGGGGGTCGTCGTAGACATCAAAGGGAATATTGATCATGTTTGATGAGCGAGCAGCCAGACCAACAATCCCCTTGTTCATTGGGATATCAATGATTAGGGAACCCCCTTTCCCATCCTCAGCAATTAAAGAACCTACTTCCTCCTTGTGCTGATCGATTAAAAAGATACTGGTGCGATCGGCACTCAGCAAGTCTCCCGCTTTACGGGTGATACGACCTAACATTTCACAAAGAGTACGTACCAGATCCTGTAACGCTTTATCAACCGTTACTTTTTGGGCAAACAAACTGGAGTTAAGTTTATTTTCACCCGAATTGAGAGCTAAACATAAAGAGGTTAACGATGATTCTTTTCCCTCCAAGCCAGCTACTTCTCGCCAATCCAATCCTAATAGCTGACAAATTTGCAGGAAATTGAGCTGATTAACCGGCTGACCTTTGAGAAAAAGATTATTAATTACAATAGGTAGGGAACGACCTAACTGTTCAGCTAGCTCTTGCTCTTGTCCGTTACTCTTATATCTCCAAGCTTGTTCGACAGCTTGGAGATATTTAGGATGCACACTCAATGTTTTTGACATATAGGAGCAGCGGAAATCTAACGTAATCATACAATAACTTTCCCGGAACTAGCATCAGCCAATTGGCGTAAAATGAATACGTTATTTGTCTTAGTACAGCATAGAGGATTGGGGATTGGGGAAAATTCCTCCTTGTCTCCCCCTGCTTGCCATAGTTCCACACCTTACGTCTGGAACAAGCTTCCCCTGCTTCTCCCACTCCCCCACTCTTGACACCCGACCTACTTTGCCTTTGCCTCGTCCGGGGACTTGGCATCAAAGTAAGCTTCCAATACCTGCTTAACCATTGGTGCAGCTACGGAACCGCCACCGCCACCGGAATGCTCAGCAAAAGCCACTACAACAATCTCAGGTTTATCAAAGGGAGCAAAGGCACCAAACCAGGCGTGAGGTTTTCCTGGTGGCGCTTCTGCCGTGCCACTCTTTCCAGCTACCGGAGGTAAATGAGGCACATTTAACACTTGCCCCGTACCACCAGCAACCACGGCTCGTAATCCCTTACGCAGGGTTTCTGTAGTTGAAGGTTTCATCTCCATCGACACTCGCCACTTGTCCACCGGCTCATTGTCCTTAAATAAATGCGGTTTAACTCGATAGCCACCATTAGCCGGAACGGCAAACATGACCGCCACTTGCAGGGGGGTTGCCTGAGTAAATCCCTGACCGATGGACATATTCACGGTATCCCCAACTGTCCATTCCCAGTTAAAGCGCTCCCGCTTCCAGGCATCATCCGCAATCAAACCGGCAGCTTCTTCAGACAACTCAATTCCTGTTGGTTGACCAAATCCATAGTTCCTCGCCCATTCAATCAAAGTAGGTCCACCTACCCCTTTGCCAATTTGACCATGAAACGTATTACTACTCCACGCCATAGCTTGCTGGTATCCCAACGGACCAAAACCTGCACGGTTCCATTCGCCAAAGGATGTACCCCCAACATTCAGTGCCGCAAAGGTTTGCAACACGGTACTCGGTCCATATTTTCCGGACTCCATACCGGCTGTTTGGGTCACCACCTTAAACGTACTCGCCGGTGGAAACCCACGCATCGCCCGATTGACAAAGGGATTTCCTTTCCCTTGCAATTGCTTCCACATGTCTGGGGTAATCCGGCTGGAGAAAATGTTGGGATCGAATGTGGGACGGCTAACCATGGCTAAAACCGCTCCATTTCTGGGATCAATGGCAACAATCGCTCCCTTTTGATTGCCCAATGCGGCTTCGGCTGCCTTCTGAGTCTTTAAATCGAGAGTAATTTGCAGATCTTTACCCGATTTTGCCTCTTTCTCACCCAAAATTCTCAGAACTTGACCCGCACCATCGACCTCAACTTGCTGACCGCCCCATTCTCCCCGCAGGGTTGGTTCAAAGGCTTCTTCAACCCCCATCTTGCCGGCAACATCACCCATGCGATAACCGTTGGCGCGGCGTTCTGCTAGTTCTTGATCATTCAGTTCACCGGTGTATCCCAAAACGTGAGCAGCTAAATCCCCATTGGGATAGTCTCTTACCGCTTCGATATCCACCTCTATCCCATCTAGTTGATGACTATACTCCTGTAAAGCGGTGATTTGGGCAGGTGAGAGACCCCGTTCAATTCGGATCAGTGAGGGTGAATTAAAGCCAGCTCGTTCGACCCGTTTTTGAATCTCCTCTTCCGGAATAGTTAACAGTTGGGACAAACGTTGGCGCGTTTGGGGCCATTCGGCTTTTTTCAGCGCCACGGGCCACAAAAACACGGAATGAGACAAGCGAGAACTGGCTAGCACTTTGCCCTTGCGGTCAAAAATATTGCCCCGCACCGGCTGCTTCGGCACCAGCCGAATCCGGTTATTTTCAGCCAGTTGTCGGTTACGTTCTCCCTGAACCAACTGTAAATACGCCAGACGAGAACCCATGGCTCCAACGAGGAACAAGCTGATAATCAGCATGACAATAACCGATTGGTAATTTCGTCCAACGGTACGGGGTGTCGTTTGGCGACCTACGGAATAGGGCTGAACTACGGTCATGGTAAACAGCTTCTCAACTCTCTTCAGTAATTTGTACTTAGTCTAGTGTTGATTGTGACGCTTTTTTCACAAAAGTGGCTTATCTGTCCCAAACTAGGTCGTTAACCCAGTCACACAAGGTGAAATAATAGCGCATCCTTTCCGAGAATGCATTCCAGGGGACATTTTTGACTAACCGCGTGCAGGATCATGGAGCCAGAGAGCAATGTTCCTACAGGTAACAGGCTATGTCTGGGAGCAGTGGAAATTTTAGCGGGTCAGTTATCTGAAGCCACCCCACACAATTAGTAGACAGATAAAATAGACCCAAGTATAAAAATCAGATCGGGTTTCATCGGTTAAATCAGGGCGACTTTGTGTTAGTGAATGAATTATTATGTTTCAACCTTCCGTCAAAGACCAACGCGCTCCGGATATTACGGCTGAGCTTGATGTTGAACTCCGTAAGGTTTTCAAGGTTTTCAACGGCGAGACCGCCGTTCGGGGAATTGACCTGAAGATCCGACGGGGAGAATTTTTTAGCATTCTCGGTCCATCGGGTTGCGGTAAAACGACCACCCTGCGCTTAGTCGCAGGATTTGAGTCCCCATCGGCGGGTGAGGTCTTGATTCAAGGGCAATCTATGAATCACATACCTCCTCATCGCCGACCTGTCAATACGGTATTTCAAAGTTATGCTCTATTCAATCACCTGACTGTTGCGGAAAATGTCGCCTTCGGGTTGCGACTGAAAAAGCTCAAGGGGACAGATGTTGAGGATCGAGTCAAACAAGCCCTCAAACAGGTGAAAATGGAGACTTATAGCAATCGATTTCCCGCTCAACTATCTGGAGGACAACAACAACGGGTAGCATTAGCACGAGCCTTGGTGAATCGTCCCACGGTTCTGTTGTTGGATGAACCCTTGGGGGCTTTAGATTTTAAACTTCGCAAAGAAATGCAGGTGGAACTGTCCAACTTGCATCAGGATTTGGGGTTAACGTTTATTATGGTGACCCACGACCAAGAAGAAGCTTTGAGTCTGTCTGATCGGATTGCTGTGATGCGGGCGGGGAAAATTGAACAAGTGGGCAATCCCACTGAAATCTATGAACGTCCCCGTACCCCCTTTGTGGCTGATTTTATTGGTGATACAAATCTGTTTAAGGGTCGTTTGCACGCTGCCGATTCCTCTACGCTACAGATTATCACGTCCAGTGGTTTAGAGATGGTTGTGCAGTCCCCTGAGGTCAAAGAATGGGGGAGTAACTCGAAGGAAATGGTGGTTAGCGTGCGTCCGGAGAAAATTCGCTTGAGCCTTTCACCGCCTTCCTCAACCGTGAATTGCTTTGAAGGTCGTCTCAAACATGTTATGTATCTGGGAACTCACGTTCACTTGGTCGTGGAACTCCTAACCGGCGATCGCCTGACGGTGATGCTGCCGAATAATACCATGAATAAGCTACCCGAACCCCATACCTCAGTGTACGCCCGTTGGACAACGACCGATTGTATCGCTTTGGAGGAGTAATCACTATGGCAGAATCAGGAGTACGGTTGTTTTTATCCGAATTGGAGTCCCACTGTAACTCAAGTGCGATCGCGACGTTCCTCAATAGTAATGGTGACTCCTTTGCCATTGACCTTAATCGTCAGGGAAATAAGGTAACCTACGGAACACAGTTGGATATCAAGGAATTCTTTGTCGCCAAACTTTTGGGGGGATGTCAACCCCATGGTTCGTTAATCCTGCGTTCTTTTACGCCTGATATTGACGAATTTACCCAATTACCCATAAAAGAATTACGCGGCTATGTCCTGCAAGGGAATGGGAATGATCTCGAATTTGAGAAACTTCCCCCCAAGATCATGTTTGCCTGTCACAACACTGATGCGGAAACCGGCGAACCTTTGCCCCTAGAACAATCTGTCCGCTATTGCTAAAAATGATTAACCAGCCAACATCCCGAAAACGACCAACCCGCCGTCAGTTTTTACAAGCGGCGGCTTCAACTTTACCCTGGCTAACGCTGTCAGGGTGTGGCTGGAGACTGGCAAATGTGAGCCCTGCAGCGGGGAGTCAAAACGATGGCAATCTGTTATACATTTATACCTGGTCTGGCTATACTGACCAAGATTTGTTAGACCGCTTCGAGGCAGAAACAGGTATTAGAGCGATCGCGGATGTCTATGATTCTAATGAAGCGATGCTGGCTCGACTACAGGCGGGTGGCGGGGGCGCTTACAGCATCATTTACCCTTCGGAGTATATGGTGCAAAAGATGATCAATATGGGGATGTTGCTAGAACTCGAACAATCCCGCATTGAGGGGATATATCGGTTGTTTTCCCGTTTTCAGGAAGCCGATTATGATCCGGGGAATCGCCACTCTGTTCCCGTCAGTTGGGGAACCACAGGCTTGATTTACAACACCCAGCAAGTCCAACCTCCTCCAGAAGATTGGGACTATCTGTGGGTGTATCAGCAGCAATTGGCAAGACGGATGACCTTGCTTAATGATGTGCGAGAAGTCATGGGCGCTGCGTTGAAAATGTTGGGGTATTCTTACAATTCCACCAACGTGGAACATATTCAAGCAGCGTATCAAGCCCTGATGGACTTAAAACCTGCGATCGCGTCTTTTACGTCCGATGCTTGGCGTCCCCAAATTCTCAGTGGAGATTTGAAAATCGCCATGTGCTATTCTTCCGATGCCACTGAAATCATGCCAGAAAATGAAGATTTACGCTATGTGCTTCCTGAAAGTGGTTCCTCACTCTGGATTGATACCCTAGCTATTCCCAAAACCGCTCCCAATATCGATGGCGCTTACGCTTGGATTAATTTTATGTTGCAGCCGGATGTCGCCGCACGCATCGTCGAACGCCTCAGCTTTGCTACCCCCAATAAAGCCGCCTATAATCTTTTACCTCCCGAACTTAAAAATAATGCCAGTCTATTTCCCCCAGAAGAAGCACTGGAACGGTGCGAAAATTTGGAACCTTTAGAAGAAGTTGAAGCCGTCTATGAACGCTACTGGACAAAATTAACCAGCTCTTAGTATAAATTCAGGCATTTGTCAATAATTCATAATTTATCATTATACTGTGTCTACCAACAAAAAAATTTCTCCTACCTCCTTACCCAATCCCGCAGCCACGGATAGTATGGCTGAACCATCGTTTATAGAAGAACCCACAGGTCAAGGGCGCCGATGGCTAGAACCCTTGGCGTTATTAGGACCGGCTGGACTGTGGCTGTTTTTATTGTTGGTTTTACCAACCCTAGTCATCTTTGAGTTGAGCTTGGTTCCTGATATTAAACCTGGGGATATTGTCAACCCCTCTGGATTGGAGAACTATCTGCGCGTCTTTGAACCGATTAATCTTCAGGTGATGGCGCGATCGCTGTTTTTTGCGGTGGGTACGATGGTGATTTGTCTGATGTTGGGGTTTCCAGTAGCCTACTGGATTGCTCAGATGGCACCGAAGCGTTGGCAGAATTTACTGTTGTTGGGGTTTATTTTGCCTAATTTTACCTCCTCTCTGTTGCGCTCTTATGCCTGGATTACGATTCTGCGACCCACAGGGGTACTCAATAGCATATTAACGGCGATTGGTTTACCCGCGTTGGAACTTTTAAATACCAGTTCGGCGGTATTAATTGGTATGGCGTATAGTTATTTACCGTACATGGTGTTAATTCTCTATGCGTCTTTAGAGAAATTGGATCAGCGTTTATTAGAAGCGGCGGCGGATTTGGGGGCTAATCCGGTGCAAACGTTTTGGAAGGTAACCATACCCCAAACCTTTTCGGGTATTGCAGCCGGTTCGATTCTGGTGTTTATTACCGCGTTAGGGGATTTTGTTGATCCGGAGTTGTTGGGGGGGGCTTCCAGCATGACGGTATCTCGTCTAATTTACAACCAATTTCTGGGAGCAACACAGAACTGGGGATTTGGTTCAGCGCTGAGTATGGTGTTAATTTTTGCCGTGAGTATTGCGATCGCGCTTTTGATTAAGTATGGGGATATGGAACCGCAGCGCTAGTAATAAGAGACGTTCCGCTGGAACGTCTCTACTAATCAGGTTGCTCTCTAGTCTTAAACGCTACCAACCATGAGTTTTTCTGGTAGTGATTGACGCAAACGCTCGCCGTATAAGGCTAACGCATTCCCCGCCAACAGTAGTCCTAGATGTTCTCGGTCATAATCGGCAACAGTTGCAGCATCCTGGACACAGCCGTGCAGCACACCATCCCAGTGACCATAATCCCCAGAGAAACAGGTTAAATGCTTACCAATCTCACCCATCGCCACGGGCAAATAAGCCGGACCTGGATCATCGGATTCAAAGGAGGTAAAAATTTGACCTCGTTCAAAATACTCTAAGGGGTCACGGTGACGCAAGTCATAATGTTCATACAAGCTAGCATCATCAATTTTGGTCGGATCATGTGCCGCATTCCACAACAAATCAAACAGGTTTTTCGCCTGAGAGATAATGTTGACATTATCGCGTCCGCCTTTTTCTTGAATCATCAACTTGGTGAATTCCATTAAAGAGGGACGATAGGGATGTTTCGGGTCAAAGTCGCGAATCCGCTTTTCCCAATGTTCGTGGAATGCATGGGCTAAATCTGGCACCCAACCACAACCGCCTTCTAAGAAGCCAACCCGTAAGGTGGGGAATTGTTCAAACGCCCCGTCAAATACCATCCGCGCTAATGCCAATTGTTGCTGGTTGCGCTGGACGAAAATATGGTTGAGGACAAAGGTTTCCAGATGATCTGCAATTCCGCCCACCATGTAGGAACCAGGTCCACCGTGAATCCCTAAGCCAATATTTAAGTCTACCGCCGCTTGTAAAATCGGACGGAAGTCAGGATGGCTAATTGCCTTACAGGTGCGGATTTCGGGAAACGCATCGGGGGCTTTGGGATGGGGGATGGGCATATTTGGCGCAACGGCGACGCTAATCATCCCCAATTCGTTGACGCAGCGATACATTTCCTTAACCGCTTCATCTACATCCTGAAGACAAATAACCCCAATGGGTTTGAGGCGATTATCGTAACCCCGGCAATCATCTGCCATGTAATTGTTGTAGGCGCGGCAGAGTGCGATCGCAAAGTCTTTATCCAGAATACTGGAAAAGATCAGATTCAGCGTGCCAAAGATAACATGGACATCGATCCCCTCTTGATCCATGTGTTGAATCCGCACCCGGTTGAACATCGCACCTAATGTGGTATCTGGATGCAGATTGCGAAAGCCGCCTTTACCTAACCCTTGAGGTTGGGGAAACATCCGCAGGAAGTCATTTTTCCCGGTTTCTGGATTAAAGTCGATAATCTTTGCCCGTTGATCACCGAGACTATCAATCACTAAACCGACGCGATCGCGATACTCTGGTTCTAGATAATCTCGCATAATCATCGGATTCTCTAGCTTATGAGCATCCGCATCGATCACTAGCAAGTCTTGATACATTCTCACTCCTCAATGTATTGATGAAGGCGTGAAGTACCCCAACTTGCTTCGCTGAAGTTGGGGCTTCCAACTAGCAAGCAAGGACGGTCTTATTCGTCTTCGGGATTTCCCGTTTCATCCGCCGACGCCTCCAAAAGTTACCTTTTATTGGTCTTACTCAGCGTCCACAGGCAGCCGTCCGCCTTCCGCAGACAGTAATATTATTGTTAGCCCGCTTGGTTAGAGCGGTTTATGGTTAGAATTCTAACCGGATAATGGCTCGCCTGGGTAGAAGGAAAAAATGCCCCAGGGATTTGGTATTACCCATCTCCCAGACGTAGCATGCTACGTCTCTACACTATGCCCAATCACCCCTTCCTGGCGGGACGCAAGCCAAACCAGTTCTCGAATGACCAAGACAGGGAGGCGAGGATGGTGATACCGGGATACTTGCGAAACGCGGGTTCGTTTTTCTCAAAGAACGCATGTCCCCCTAGAGCAAAGACTTGGGTAAGGATGAGGCAAACCAAGGTTAAGCGCCAATCATAGAATAGTAAAATTACGGCTGCGATCGCGAGTAGGTTGGTGAGGTGGTGCAGCCTCTGATTGATCGGATGCCGATGAGAGGCGATGAAATGGGCTTTTGCTTGTTGGAAGTTGTTCAACAATGGGACTCTCCTACAGTGACACTCAACTCAGCCAGCTTAAAACATTTTAGTGCCGTGGCACACCTATTAAATTATTCTTCATTTTTAATCAGAGCCGGACAGAGAATACCTTCGGATCGCAAGGTATCCATAAACATCTTCCGCAGAATGCGCTGGATTAGAATATGCTTTCCTGGCTGTACCTTTGTTAATGTCCGCAGCAACAAGTTAGACTCCCCTAGACTTTCCACACCCTCTACTTGTGTGGTTTCAAGGACATCGGGATAATTGGCTTTTAATTCCTGTCCTACCTCTTCAACAACTTGATAGACATGGGCTAAGTTGGCATTATAGGGTACGCAAACTTCTACGACGGCAAATATGTATTCTTTGGAGTAGTTAATCACTGAGCCAATCGCACCATTGCGAATAATCTGTAATTGACCATTAGGATGTCTGAGACGAGTGGTTCTCAGTTCAATCGCCTCCACCGTCCCCTCGACGACTTTCTCTTCCACGTTCCCGGCTTCAATATAATCCCCGACTAAATAGTAGTTTTCAAACAGAATAAAGAAGCCACAAACCATATCGTTAACCAGTTCCTGAGCGCCAAATCCTACCGCTAGACCAATAATACCCGCACCCGCTAGGATAGGAGTTGGATCAATATCAAGAGTATACAGGATAGAAACCCCAACGGTGAAATAAATTAAGTATTGCAATATACTGCGAAACAGTGGAATCAGGGTTAAGCGTCTGCTTCTTTGCCTCTCGGTCAAATGTTTCTCTTTAAAGACTAATTCTTCCGCCAGTAAATAAACCACATCATAAAACACCCGACTCAAGAATATCAGGGTAATAATTTTGATAATTCGCAGCCAAAAATCGGACAGGTTGGCGATGACTTCAATCTGCTGAGTTACCAGTGTAGCGATGCAGGCGTAGAGAACCAATTCCAAACACCGCTTCAAAAAGGGGATGAGGTGGCGTAGGCGATCGTAAAATCTTAATAGGTTATCAGGGCTAGAGTATCTGATACTGAGAGCATCTAGGATATCCACGATCGCGGCTGTCGCTTTAATGATGAGTAATCCAACCGCGATGATCAAATAAATGCGTAGGGCGACAAAAATATAGCCAGAAATTACGGCGGGTAAATTTAAAAACAGACTACAGGAACCGATTATCCACAGCCAACTCCCCCATTTTATTCTTTTATAAAGTTCGCTAAAAAAAGCATCAATACTTTCATCATCGGTGCTGCTGCTGTCTAGGTTTTTGGCACGAGTGTTCCCTAGTTCGAGGCAGTATTTGATCAAGGCTAGAGCGATCGCCGCTAAAATGACCGCACCAAGACTTTGAGCCATGCCAACTGCCAAGGCTAGCCAAAATCTGGGTGGAATAAGCCTAATCAGGTCGAGTGTATATTTTTGTAAGTCTTTCCCTTGATAGATCAAGAAAACATTAACACCGATAATCACCAGGCATAGCACTGAGCCAGTCAGAAGTAATAATCCGGTGATGTTCCGACGCATGATTTTGACTTGTGGAGCGCTGATATTAAATAGTGGGTATTTAATCAACAGCTTTGATGACTGACTCACAAGCCAAGTCAAAACCAAGAAAATGACAATTACCAGACTGACTTCAGCCAAAATAATTAATGCGTTCATAATTTTTCCTCAGCAACACTACCCTTAACTATTTAATTATGATTATGTTGGCATATTTGTTCAGAACATTTGGTATCAAAAAGGTTAGCCGAGTTTTCGGCATGAATAAAATAAAGGTTCTTTACTTATCCTTTTATGGTAGCAAAAAATGGCATGTTTGATAGTTTTTTAAAGTCTGCTACTATCCAGAGATGTTTTGAGAGCATCCCAATTTTGCAGGTTAGCTGTTTTAAAGGCGCTGAAACCATTGCAGGCAGTGCCGTGACTTTGGGGAATGCTTTTTCCCAAACGGGATGATCCCGATGTTTTCAGCTCCTCTAGTTCGGAGCCATTTTCCTATGAATTGGGATGCTCACGCTATACCTCCTATTCTGAGAATAGTCCAAGATCACAAAGCCCTTGTCGTTCACGTCCACTCTAGTGGGTCTAACTTATAATAATGTTTCAATTGCCGATAAAGTGCATCATGTTTCCTCACCATTTGATCAGGTTTTTCAAAGAACGTCTCTGTCGCTACAGCAAAAAATTCGGCGGGTTCAGTCGCACCGTATTTATTCATCACTGTTTTTCTACCGCGTTGAGCATCACTTTGTAATTGCTGATACTCTTGTGTAAATACCTGCGCCCACGTCAGATAATCAGTCTTAGATTCAAGCTTCGGTACACCGTTAATCATACCATCGCCTTGATCGAGCTGATGGGCAAATTCATGGAGAACCACATTATGTCCATCCTGCCAATTCTGGATATCATATTCGATTTGCTCCCAGGATAGGACAAGTTGATCTCGCGTCCAAGATTCTCCCAATCTCACTTCATCTCTTTCTTCTACGACATAATCACTGATTCGCTTCGTCGGTTTGACCCGATACGCGCTAGGATAAACAAGGATTGAAACCAAATTGGGGTAATAGTCACCGCTATCATTCAGTAAAAGCAGACAAGCTTGGGCAGCAATTGCCAGTTTGATTTCTTCCGTAATCTGTAATCCTCCACAGCCAATAAACTGTTTTTCGGCTAAAAAAACAGTAATGTAACCCTGGAGTTTTCGTTGTAAGGATTGAGGAAGACGGTGATAAAATAGAAATTTTTGCTCGATAAATGTTTGCCAACGCCCAGGAAAAGGTTTATTTCGGATACGGTTACGTCGCCATTTAGTCAAAAGTGGACTTAATAGAACCCACGCGCAAATGCCAATAATAATTAATAAAACAATAATAGCTTCAAGCATATATTTATTGTAAGTTTTAGTCCTTACCCCCATCCCCCCTAGCCCCCCTTTAAAAGGGGGGGATAAAGGAGGGTGGTAGAAGGGAGCAAGAGGCGAGGTTAAGTGATTACTGATACTCCAGGAAATCATGGAGGATTTCATCGGGTTCGTCATCGATGTCTTTCCAATCCTTAGATACCTCAGACGCGATCGCGGATTTTTGTGTTGGCTTAGTTGTCTGGGTGGGCGACGATGGGGCGGTTGGGGTATTATTAGCTTTTACCTGACTCAGTTTCGCGACTTGTTGGCTGAGGCGGTCAACTTTTTCGGCAAGGGTATCCAATTGTTCGACAGTAGCATAGCGTTTTGCTTCTTTCCCTAGCTGTAAAAATTGAGTCAAAATTTCTACAACCGCCGAGTCAAGGGAGTCGAGTTGGTGTTGCTTTTGGTAGGTTGTCAGAGATTGGTAGAGGGAATCGGAAATAGAAACGCTAGGGACTTTTTTGTTAGAATTCATCGTTTTTGTGGTTCAATATAGAGTACAATTGGGGGATACAGTTCTCATTTTACTTACATTACAGCGTTTCAGTTGTCACAATAGATTTTTCGTAAAGTAACCAAAAAAAAAGCATCTGTTAATTACCCTCTTGAGTAAAAATACAAGAGAGATTTAACCAATCCCGAAAAAGCTAGATGTGACACGTTGGGTGCAGAACTTCGGTCATCGGTCTGTTTTTTAGGAGCAATTCCCTCGTGAAAACTATTATTATATCGGGACTGGTGTTAGCATTCGCGATCGCCTGCCATTCTCCCTTACCCTCTAAGCCTAAAGCTTCCGTCAGTACAGCCCAAAGCAGTACGGATACATTAGCATCGAACGCAAGCCAACAGACTTCTGGTTCTGAAACCTCAATAGTTAGCGATAATCCAACAGTTGGTAGAGTTAAAAGTATGGTTAATGGTGACCTAATGTGTTACGTTACCCTGGTTGCTGAAAATAATATTGAATATGAAGTCGGTGCAACTTTTGATATCTGTGCCAACTCTAACCTATTTGTTAATCAAAAAGTACGCCTTTTTTATGAAAGAATTCCTGTTAATGATTGCCAAAGTGCTGAACCCTGTGGCAAGACCAGAATAGAGTCTCTGATTACCCAAATGGAGACTATTGGAGGCGGAAACTCTGAAAATCCCGGAAATTCACAAACACTAAGTAATGGTGACTGGACGATCACGATTGGTAATTGGGATTCTTGGTCAGGAGTGAATGGAACCGGAAATCTGAGCTATCGGGGATGTGATTCCCAAGGTAACTGTATTAATTTAACAAGCGGTCGAGTGACCTGTCGCGATGGGCTATGTACAATAGGGTGGAGAAATGGAAATTATTTTTATGTAATTGAACAACCAATGGATAATCCAGATCGTCCTGAAATATCCGAGAGTTCAACAAGACTTATTGTCCGTCAAGGTTCTGAGATAATTCTAGACGCTACAGGATTTAAAATTGTCTATCCTTAGCCTTTTCCTAATCAGAATTATCTACATTACTCTTTAATTCCTGTACCTTTTAGACGTCGCCTAACTTCAGCTTCTGAACGGTACATGATTTTTGACCGCTAACTCTAATTACCGGAAAAGCGATGGGTGAAGGCTCCCACGCTCTTTAGCTGGGAGATGAAACCGAGCGAACCGTCTAGGTAGCGAATAAATTCGCCAGTCAAATAATTCGGATAACGTTCTACTATTGTGGTAATGTAAATACAAG
>NZ_JAVJRX010000073.1:0-47229 GCF_040219735.1 Coleofasciculus sp. G1-WW12-02
GACTGACACGCCATTCCCTATCAGCTCCAAGGCACGTATTCGTATGTTTTGACTATAAGCGATCGCCATAGCTAGTAGACCTGATGAGAAGTTGTACATTCTTTATTCTAACTTGTAACTAGACCAGCGCGAAGCGCTATAATATATTTTCTTTAATGTTAATGTATTATGTCATTATTTTTACCCTAAATGTTGGAAGACTTGAGTGAATTTTCGTAGGGTCACACTCTTTTTTTATAGAGTGTTCTGTGTCTAATCCAACAAATGGCAGATCATCTCAGAAAATGTCGGTAAAATCATTGCCCTAGGTCATCCTCTTTTTGCTTCACCACTTATGCCAAACCTCTAGGGTTTGCTGACAATCTGCCTTCAATCGCATCCAGCAGGTTGATCACGTTAAGCTGTGCATATCCCACAATTGGGTCAGATGTTTCTTCTAGTATAGAAAGAATCGCTTTGAGTTGATCTTCTAGACTATCTGAACCTTTTAGTAAATACAATCGATCTCTGACGCGGGTAAGAATTAGGCGAATTTGCAGCGTCTTCAGTTCATCCGATACCTGTTCTTTGACTAAAGCATGGCTCCTAAGTAGACCCAGTTTACTTAAGGATTTTGTTTGGCAAACGGTTAAAATTTGCTGGCAAACCTGCTCGATAAATTGATTGGTGGCATATTTCAACAGAGCCGGCTGAATGGTGAAAATCACTTCATTGGCTTCGGTATTGGGTTCTTTTTCCAAAAGCGATCGGCGTTTGAGTGATTCCAAAGCGGCAAGGAGTTTTGATAAGGATGTTACCGAAAACTTCATCGCCTCTTTTAATTCTGAGATAGAAAGGGGCTGATTTTCCAGCGCTAACCAATAAATAATTTCCTGTTCTAACGGAGATAAACGCTGGAATTGCTGATTAAAAACATTCGGCAGAATATCGCCTATAATTAATGTGCTTTGCTCTAAAAATTCAGAGATATTTCCGTCAAATATTTCTTGGATTGTTGTCCCCATAATTTTCAGGGCTAACGGATTGCCTCGATAAAGCTGAATCAGGGCATCGGCGCTTGACTTTAAGGATGAAAATCCTTTGGTTTCTAAGATTCGTTTAGCATCCTCGGCACTTAAGCCTTTGAGTTTCAGTTCTCGAACGGGAAGTTTTTCACCAGCTAATGAGGCTATTTCTATGGGTTTTTCCCGACTAATTAGCAGCAAACAACTTTGATGACGTTCTTCAGCCATGCGCCGAATCAGTTCCCCATAGTCTTGATACCCTTCTCGATAATGTCCGGCTAACTTGCCACTACTCATGATAGTTTCCACATCATCAAGGAGTAACAAACAGCGATGGCGTTGCCCGAAGTCCATCAGTCGCGAAATTTGACCGTTGACTGTCTCGGGTAACTCTCCTTCCTTACCCTCCGATAAAAAGTCGATCACCTCAGCCAGAAGATCACTAAGGGGTGAAGCATGACGTAGCGATCGCCAGATAACATATTCAAAGGAAGATTGAATCTTCTCGGCTAACTTCGCCGCTAGGGATGTTTTACCAATTCCCCCCATTCCTAAGAGTGCCACGATGCGACAGCGTTCTTTCAAAACCCATTGGTCTAGCTGTTCTAGTTCCGCCGTGCGACCGTAAAAGATGGAGATGTCAATCGTTTCTCCCCAATCTTGACGACTATGGGAGGGTGTAGTATTTGCTTGAGCGACAATTTCTTCCCAGTTGAGTCCTAAAACGTGGCAGTATGCTTTAAAGGCATGAGCGCTAATGGGTTGTCTTCCGGCTAAAAACCGCTTCCATGTACCTTGGGAGAGTCCATTTGCATAAGGTCCCCCAGAATGCCACGGTTTATCCGGTTCTAGTATTCGACTAGCCTCAAGCAAGCAGGTGTCGTCATCATCAAGACTCCAACTCCACCCCTTTTCATTTCTGGCTTGCTTGATTTGAGCGAGTCCCCATTGAGAGGCTTTAAGAGTCGGCACTTTTTTACCCTACTTTTGCCATTTGTCAAGATCAATTTTAGCTTATTTGGCGATAGGTTTCCTACGCCCTACTCGCAGGTAGACGTGGGATAAATCGCGCCTTGTGAAGAAACTCGTTTCTATTCTACCCTGATCGGGTTATCCTACTATGATTGAACAAAAATCTTGGCATTCCCCACCGGTCTACACGGTGGGGATGGATAAGAACCCCTCGTCATGCAAGTGAGGGAGTGTCAATAACAAGGGTAAGGAATTCCATTTTTCCTCGCCTCTCTGGTCTTTCCTATACCCGAAGCCTCCCCACCCCCGCACCGGGAGCCTCTTCTCTAGTAGCAATTTTAGGTCTGGGTCTAAACTGGATGATTGTGCCAGCACTTGAGCGAGTTAGACGGTTGCTCCAAATTTAATGTGAATTTTTGTAACAAAACCGGATATTTGGACGCGGATGGTTTCTTTGGCATCTTCGCGGGTTGGCAGGTGTAGGCAAAATTTCCCCCTAGTGCGGCGGGCATGGAAATACTTGAGCAGCTTCGTAGATACGATGAAGCAGAGGGAGCAGGGGGAGCAGGGGGAGCAGAGGGAGCAGAGGGAGCAGAGGGAGCAGAGGGAGCAGGGGGAGCAGAGGGAGCAGAGGGAGCAGAGGGAGATGTTAGCTGTTGGCGTTATTTTTGCCTTCTTGCACTAGGACAAAATAATGAAATACCAACCTCGATGGGCTTTCAGCCAAACTTTGACGAAATAAGGCTTTCGTCAAATTGTATCACTTTTGTCTCAAAAAACTTTCGGTCAAAAAATCCCTCCCCTCAATTGACTGGACTTTGGACAACAATCGCGCCAAAATTAATATCGACTATTTCCTCAGCTCCTGACGCAGACACCTGAATTAAGGACAAGTGGGTATCAACTGTTCCTTTTAAATACATATCTCCTGATGATTCACCGCCAATATCAATTGAACCGAAAATTTTTTGATTTATCGTATTAAGATTAAATTGGAAATAATCCCCCATTAATACACCATTGCTAATATTATCGTAGTCAATTATATTCTGATTTGATGGATCATAAAAAGAAACCGTGAACTTATCTAACCCTTTAGTTTCACTCCCTCCTTTTTCTGATATTATATCGGCAGCCTTTTTTTCATCATAATGGAATGTTCCAGTCGCCGAATATCCCTGATTTCCCTGCCAGCTAAAATTAACAGTAATTGCTTGAGCCGGAACGATGCTAGTCAGTGTGAAGCTTAAGGCTAAACTCGTAACTACAACAAGTTGGGCAAAAATACGTTTCATGCTCATGTATTTGAACGAAAACACAATCCCATGGTAATGAACAGTTCAGAACAAATTCAAGCCGCCGCAAAAGCACTCCGTCCAATTTTTGAAGACATTGACATAACGGTCAAGCAAAATCTGAAAAAAGTCCTGAATGCCTTTTGCCATTATCGGGTTGGTGTGCATCACTTTACTGGGGTGAGTGGTTATGGTCATGATGACTTAGGTCGCCAAACCTTAGACCAAGTATTTGCTAAAGTCATGGGTGCTGAGGCGGCGGCGGTGCGAGTCCAATTCGTTTCCGGAACTCATGCGATCGCCTGTTGCTTGTTTGGGGTATTGCGTCCCGGTGACGAGATGGTATCGGTGGTGGGTGCGCCTTACGATACCTTAGAAGAAGTGATTGGTGTCCGGGGTCAAGGTCAGGGATCGTTACAGGAGTTTGGGGTTGATTATCGTCAGTTAGACTTAACCGCAGCAGGAACAATTGATTGGCAAGCTTTAAAAGAATCCATCGGACAACGCACACGCTTAGTCTTAATTCAGCGGTCTTGTGGTTATTCCTGGCGTCCCAGTCTCTCAATAGCGGATATCGAAAAAATTGTCCAGTACGTTAAACAGCAAAATCCGGATACGATTTGTTTTGTCGATAACTGTTACGGCGAGTTTATTGAAGATAAAGAACCCCCAGCCGTTGGTGCGGATTTAGTGGCGGGATCTTTGATTAAAAATCCCGGTGGCACCATTGTCACGGCGGGGGGATATGTTGCCGGAAAAGCCGAGTTGGTTGAAGCCGCAACCTGTCGATTAACCGCACCCGGAATTGGCAGTTCTGGCGGGGCGACATTTGACCAGAATCGGTTATTATTTCAAGGACTTTTTCTCGCACCGCAAATGGTGGGAGAGGCGATGAAAGGAAATCATTTAACCGCTTATATCTTTGATCAGTTAGGCTATCCCGTAAATCCTAAACCCATGACACCTCGCCGGGATGTAATTCAGGCAATTCAGTTAGGTTCACCGGAAAAATTAATCACCTTTTGTCGGGTAATTCAGCAATATTCTCCGATTGGTTCCTATCTCGATCCCGTACCCGCCCAAATGCCGGGATATGAGAGTCAGTTAGTCATGGCTGGAGGAACGTTTATTGATGGGAGTACCTCGGAGTTTTCCGCTGATGGACCGTTGCGAGAACCTTATATCGTATTTTGCCAAGGGGGAACCCATTGGACTCATGTCGCGATCGCACTAGAAGCGGCGATAGAAGCAATATAGGGTGGGGGAAATTCGTCAACTTACAGCCCTCACCCCCAGCCCCTCTCCCTCTTCTTGGGAGAGGGGAGTAAGAGGGAATTCGGGAAAGTAATGATTTGGCACACCTTATTTTATGAATTACAATTCCATCCAGAAATTGTAGGGGCGCATGGCGTGCGCCCAATCCGATCGGTCAATTAGACAAAGGTAAACGCCCTGCCAAAAGTGCTTTCGTGGCAGATTCTCCAGCTAGGCGCAACTGTCGCGTCAACTGCCAATTTAACCCACCCAAGATAATCACTTGAATTAGAAAGGCTTACAAAACCAGTCCAACTGATGCAAACCCTATATTAGTGATAGCTTCCCTAAAAACATTGTTTTGAAAGCCTTGCCCCACAAAGTTTCCAAGAATAATCAGGTTTGCTTATCACCCTAGGTAAGGGAAAGCCGAATAATGTTTGTAGTTTTAACCCAAAGTGGTTGGTGAGACTTCAGCGCACTTTCGCTGAATTAGGCAAAGCATTATGATTGGCAAATAGCGGTTTTGATGCCGATTCACCGACACGTTTTAACTGACGAGTTAATTGCACAATTAATCCTGCGATTATCGCCCATTGACCCAATACACTAAACAAGACGGTGAAGGCGGATGTTTGTGCTAAAATGATCCAAGGTGCACCAAATACTGACGCAAGCCATAATCCTGGCAATTGTACTCCTGAAGTTAATTCCGTTTGTATGATGGATAAAATAAATAAAGGGACAAAAATCGCCAGACTCAAGGTACTTCCCGCCCAAATCAACGGTTTTTTGCGTCGGATTATCAACATCAATTGAATGAGAAGGGCGTAGAAACCGATTAAATTAGCACAAAGTAACAATCCCGCGATCGCTTTCACTTTGTCATCAACACCGATGGGAAACAGCAGTAACCAAGGGAACCAGACAATTGCTGTAATCCCTAAATTCACCGCGATCGCGACGGATGAAGGACTCTTTTCACCCCAAAGCCAATCCTGCCATGATACTGGCACATTGTTAACAGTTGCATGTTGACGTTGGGATTGCCCATACCTTGCCCAATCCAGCAAAGCTTGTCGTTGCGGCGAAATCGCAAAAATAACTCCTAACAAGAAAAATAGGCTAAACAGAGAAATCCCAAACAAGTAACCAAATAGCTGTTCTTGGCGGGCTACAGACTGATGGGGAAGTGACCACAATAATCCCAATAGCCAAATCTGAACGCCTCCCACTAACCAGTAACTCTGTTGTTTACTTAACAGCGTACCGTTGGGATTGCGGAACATACGATTAGTCGCTTGCCAAACCCAGTATACGCTAACGCTAATTGTGATTAGCGTCCACAACGTTAGCGGCAAAGGTTCATGACCCAGATTCCAAATAAACCAAGACCAATCCCCTAAATCTTTATAGACCAAATTTTGCCAATCAAAAGACCAATCTAATAAACCAGTGAACGTACTGCCCAACCAAACTCCAACTAAACTAGCCGCCAACCCTTGATAAGAGGCTTGAGTTAAACAAGAATTCAGCAATCCTAAATTATAGAACAACCGACAAGTGACCATCATTAGAGCATAAAAACTGATCGTCCAGGCTAAGGGTACACCTGCAGCAATTCCTGCACCCCAATGTAGAGGGACAGCCAAACTTAATCCTAGGTAAACTAATATTGGTACACCCAGCATTTTTCCCCATAAAATACTCTGGCTGGATTGGGGTGTGAGGCGAATAAAATTGAGCGTACCCCGCCGCTGTTCTTTCATCCAATCGGAAATCAGCAAGTAGACGCCGATAGAAAATAAAGACAAGGGTAGAATCCAATTGAGTGTTCTAAAAATCATCAGCCAGTCAAATTCCCAGACGAATTCGACACAGCGATTATTAACATGACTCGTACAGTTTTGGCTAGAAAACGATAACAAAATTAATGTTTGAATGATTAAAGACGTTGCCACAACTATTAATCCGTTGCGGCGCTGCAAACGTCCTCTGAGTTCTCGCATCAACTGAGGATTCCAGTCCCCCAGTCGGTTGATCGGTGTGGAAAACATGGGAAATATCTCCAAATTAAATGTTCGTAGTTGCGCTGTCTTCGCCCTAAAAACTTGAGTCCTCACAACCAACACTGAAATTATACTCTCAAGTTGAACGGGTTTCCTATCAGATCCCCGCCTTTTTCAAGAGTTGGGGATCTAAATTCAAGTGTTATCTAACGACGAATTGAGGGATGTCCCGCTAATAAAGCTTGAGTGGCTGACTCACCAGCTTTGCGTAATTGCCGTGTTAGCTGAGACGTTAATAGTCCCCAGATTAGGCATTCGGTAAGGAGTGCAAAACCGACAGTTGAGATAGCCGCATGTTCAATTCCTGCCCAAGGAAAGGAGGAAAATAGCCATAGAATAGGATTGTCGGAAGGTTCAATTCCCAATACAGCTAGCATAATCAGTGGCAAGCTAAGAACAGCCACAATAGAACCCGTTGCCCACAGCGCCCGCTTGGGTATTTTCATCATTAACATTAGCTGTGCGAGGGTGGCACAAATTAGAGTCATGCAGATGAAGAAAGCAACAGCTAACAAAGCTTTGAGTGTGTCGAATTCTGGCTCATTCCACAGTGCAATCCAAACGAAAAAAGGAGTTGTTGCAATCACTAAATTAATGCAAATGGCGACAATAGCTGGACTTTTTTCTCCCCGAATTAAATCTTGAATAATTCCCCACTGTTTGCGATTTGTCCCTTGTTGCTGACGATAACGCGCCCAATCCTGTAACACTTGGCGATGAGAGGAAAGTGCGGCAATTAAACCCAGGAATAGCACAGCATTAAAGTAGGCAATGACAAAGATGTGTTCACTAATTAAAGAGCCATTCGGCTTGTCTTGCACGGCAAATCCTAACAGCAATACTTGAACACAAGCAACTAGCCAATAACTTTGTCGTTTATTCAGGATAGTCGCGTTGGAATTTTGAAAACGTCGCTTCAGAGCTTGCCAAATCCAACCAGTCCATAAAGCGTAATTCACCAGGGCAAACCCGACGAGACTAAATCCGGCTAAACCCACAGGACTATGGAACCATTGCAATGTTTGTATTTGGTTTTCTGAGAAGGGAAAGGCTCGATGATGAAATTCGGTTTGATTATAAAGATAGGGCAAAGCTAAAGCCGGAGAAAACAAATTTATCCAGTCAACTGGACTGTTAGAGATCCGATTGTTTTGGGCTATCAGTAAGAAGGTAAAAACTGTGCCACCTCCTAACCATGATTGGAAGCCGTTTAACCAAGAACTCATTAACCCAAACAGCAGTGCTGCACTGTAGAAGCAGGCACAACCTGCTCCCAAAACAGCATAGAAGCTGAAAATCTCTCCCAGGGGAATTTGGGCAGATACGCCTAACCCCAGATGCAAGGGAATTATCAGAATGGCGGCGAAATAGAGTAAGATAGGAACGCCTAAGAGTTTTCCTAATAAAATACTCTGGGCAGACTGGGGACTGACTCGAATAAAGTTAAGTGTGCCGCGACGTTCTTCTCCAGCTAAGTCAGCGATTAGCATATACGTCCCCACGATTAGCAGGATGAATATGACAATTACACTCAGCCATGCAAACATTTGTCCATGTTGATATTGCCACCACAGGGGAATATCGATGGCATCTTTTGGACATTTGTAACTTGTCTGTATATGGGTGATTTTTGCCTGAACGTCCGCTATACTGCCTTTGAGTTGATTAATTTTTTCCAAATCAAAGGATTCTGCACTGCTATAGCGAAAGAATTGGTCTTGAAGTAGACGATATTGTTTCTGTAGTTGAGGCAGTTTGTCCTGATCTGCGAGGTAACTATCTCGTAGTTTACAGAATATCTCGGTGCTGTTAATGTAGGGGTAATCATCAGGAGCACTCAAGCGAGTAAATTGATTCAATCCATAGAGGAACATCCCTAGATAGCCAAGTACCGATGCGCCAAGTGCGATCGCGACATTCCGCCCCTTCAGCCTTCCTTTCAGTTCCCGCAAGAGCTGCGGGTTCCACTCACCCAGTCTGTCTATTCCTTTGAGTAGCATGAGAACAGTCTCCTAAATTTGTTATTTGTCCTTAGTCATTTGTTATTCGTGAAAAAATCTTGGTCGGGGCGGGTTTAGTGACATCGGGATGATGTCAAAAACGATAATCGTAAAACCCGCCCCTACAGTCTTGAAAACGTTTTAAGATACTTGCTGATGTCCTAGCTTTAAGAATATAGTTTCTAAGTCCTCTTGTGTACAGTGGAACTCAGTTAGAGGAATTCCCGCTTCAACTAGCGATCGCAACAACATCGCACTCTCTTCTGGATTCCCGGAAAAATCAACCTGTACCTGGTTTTTTCCCGGAATCCGTTCGATCTCTTGAACTAAGGGATAATTTTTCAGTTCAGCCGCCAATACGTCCATATCTCCTAAACTGGAGAGAATAATCTTTTGACGGCTAAAGCGGCGATAAAGTTCAGCTAAAGGCGCACTTTCCACCAGATAGCCGAGTTCCATAATCCCTACCGAGGTACAGAGTTCGGCTAAATCACTCAAGACGTGGGACGAAATCAGAATCGTCATCCCCGCTTCTTGCAAGGTTTTGATAATTTCCCGAAACTGCATCCGGGCGATGGGATCTAATCCGGAAACGGGTTCATCAAGTAACAGTAGAATCGGTTCGTGAATAATTGTTCTCGCCAAACTTAGGCGCTGTTTCATCCCCCGCGATAGGGTAGCAATTAAGCTTTTGCGCTTACTGGTAAGCTGTACCAGTTCCAACACCTCCCGCAGGCGTTGGGTACGCCGGGGTTCTCGCAAGCGATAGAGTCGGGAAAAATAGTCAAGATAGTCCCAAACCGTTAAATCCTCGTAGACAGGGAAATCATCGGGGAGATAACCAATACGCTGCTTGAGTTTGGGGTTGCTTTGATCCCGCAAAAAGCGATCGCCATTAATATAAATTTCACCCGTCGTCGGTTCCTCTGCGGCGGCTAACATACGGATTAACGTGGTTTTTCCAGCGCCATTGGGACCAATCAATCCATAGACTTCACCCGCCGCGACTTGTAAATCGATATCGTTTACGGCGATATGTCGGTCAAATTGCTTGGTCAGTCCATGGGTGGAAATAGCTAGATCTTGGGCTAAGAGTGTCGGGGATGGGAGAAATGTTCCTGCTTCCATAGTTTGTGCTGATGGGATCTAATGTCCGCCAGTTTAACCTCTCTGAAGCAGAGATATCTCTCATCCGGTGACACTTATGCACTTTGGATTGGGGAAGAGGTGATTGGGGAACAGGAAATGTGTCCCATTTGGACAAACTTTATCTGTAAAACCCGCCCCTACAATTGACCCTTCACCAGCTTCGAGGGTATGCTTATGACTTTATCAACTGATATCGCGCCCAATATAAATAATATCTTGTTCGTCTTCTAGTTCGCCCTCAATTCTAGAACAGGAAAACGCCACCAAAATCTTTTCTCCTGTCTTAGTCTGACAAACAACCTCACTCGGATTCGTGCTATTTGGACAAGAGCCATTTTTGTGTAAAACTAAATTATTCAACTGCAGCTCGTCAATAATTAGGGATAAAGGTTTACCAATTAATTCCAAATCGCTATAACCAAATAAGGCATTAGCTGCTTTATTCACAATTTTTATGATCGTTAATTCATTGGTGACGAATAGAGCATCTCCCATATATTGAACAATTTTATCAAGGTATTGACTTGATGCTGCCCAAGCATCTAGTAGTAGGCTTGTTTCATTCGATCGTTGAACTAATGTTTGTTCTAAAGTCATTCTTTCGGTGGTATTCTCACATAAAATAATTAACTTATTTCCGGTATTACAGTTTTCACTATCATTGATAATATACATATCAAAATAGAGAAGGTTGCCTCGTCCAGTAAACCGTCCAATTCCTTTTAAATCAAAGTTTAACTGTTGCCCTTGAAGGATATTGATTAAAATCTCTTCCATCCCGACAATTTCAGGAAAACTCAGACGGACATCCTTACCTCGACTCACATCCTGAGGACGATCAGCAAACTGAGCGATTTTATCGGATAGTTCTACTATATTGAATGATTCATCCACGGCTAAGTATTCTATATGCCGAGAAAGTAATAATTTTTGAAAAAGAGGATGCATTTAACTTTATACTGCCTCGTTGGACTAATATATTAAGATTTATTTTAGCCTTAAACAATCATTGATATCAAGTATAAGTTTTTATAAGGTATATAATTTGATAATAAAAATCATTGTCAAATAATCATGATGTATCGACTTCCCCTACTATCAATGAATTATTTATTCTTATATTTATGTGACAAAAAATAAATATCCACTTACCTCATTTAATGTATTTTGTTGTGACACAGTCAGCTATTGTGTAATACACCCGATTGAATCCACCTCATCCAACCATTCGCTGAGCCAGCTTTAAAAAAATATCATCAACATTTACCCCCATTTTAGCCGATGTGGGATAGACAGCAACTATTCTATTCGGATAATTCAAGTGGCACTTTTCCAGGAAGTTTTGCTGTTGTTCTTCAGTAATAAGATCCGCTTTATTTAAGGCGACGATGCCAAATCCTTTGGGATTTACAGATAAAAATGCCTGTAAGTGATCAGAAACATGATCGATTGTAACTTGGCGACTGACATCAGCCACAATTACCGCACTGCTTGCTCCTTGCAGGTACATCGGTGTCACCGTTTTAAATTTAGTATTTCCCTCCAAATCCCAAATTAGCATTTGTACCTGGAGCGCGTTTTTGGGCATTGCGGCTGGCACGTCAACGGTTTTTCGGGAAATCTTTACACCAACGGTTGACAGATACTTATCGCTAAACTGCCGTTCCACAAAGCGACGAATCAAGCTGGTTTTACCCACACTAAAATCGCCTAGCATACATATTTTTTTAGAGATCAGGGAAGTCATCCTATTTTCTTAACTCCAATCGATAAAGAATCTAGTATATATGACTACCAATATTTGAGCGATATAAAATATTTCTTGAGTCATTAGTTATTTGTGTTTCTTGTCACAGACTAGTTGACCAATGACTTATTTGATGTCCATTATTCCCTGTTAAGTGTTTCCTTTCGTCTATTAAATACTGCCATACACAGGAACTGCTGCACCGCGAACATCTTGCGCTGCTTCTGAAGCTAAGAAACAGATCCCCTGAGCCAGAGATGAGGGTTTCACCCACTGATGGGTGTTCTATTTCCCCATCCCTGACAATTAGTCAGCGTGTCAATCACCCTAGTGCAGCGCCCTTGGAAATACTTGAGCAGCTGTGTCTATGCTTCTAAAGCAGGGGCAGCAGGGGCAGCAGGGGGAGATAGTAGCTGTTGGCGTTATTTCTGCCTTCTTGCACTAGGAAGTACAATATTGGCGGTGATATTCGTACCTTTGCTTTCATCTGCGATCGCTTGAGTCAGGACAACGACTCCAGCTTTGGCAGCACAGTGGGATGCCAATTGTCCCACAGGTTACACAGCACCCCGCGATCCCACTGTGACAATTCGCCCATAATCCTGTTGCAGCATTTTTGCCAAACTATGCTTGCACAGCAACAAGGTTGTATTGAGGAATATTGACAAACTTTTGGTTATTCCGCTTGTCCATGTCCTGAATTTAAACGAGTGGGTATCTTCATTTCCCAAATTACCGCGATTTGAGCAGCGATGAAGCTGCCCAACATTCCATTCAAGCAAGAATTCAGCTTTACCTTATCGGGTAGAAGCGTCAGATGTGTGGTACAAGTGGCTCAAGCCCATTCCCTAAGGGGACGTCCAAAAACAAATGACCAATGACCAACGACGACGAACCCATAACCAGATTTGACGGAGTAAATTTTTTACGATTCCTAAGACTGTTTTTCCAGTTCTGATTTCATGCGCTCTAAGGTCATTTGCATTTGATCAAACATTTGCTGAGGCGTGATGCCGAACTGACCGAGTTGGGTATTAAGTTGCTCAACTGTCATCTGAGCCATAAAATCCTCAGATAACTCGAAGCGCTTCATAAAAATTCGATAGCGCTCCATCATCGCTTCCATCTGATCAATGAAAATTTTCTTCCCTTCTCGGTCAAACTTGCCGTAGCTGCCTCCCAATTGGACAAGGGATTGATAATCTTCAAACAGTTGTTTAGCTTCTTGTTGGACTATCTCTGAATCAAAAAACCCCATAGCTCTTACCCGATCAACCGAGTGGGTTGTACTGCCGTTTCCAGTCATATTCTAGTGCAGTGTTGCACTTAAAGGAAACTTCGGTTATCCGTATTTAGGTGAGCAGGGGGAGCCGGGGTGTAGGGGCGGGTTTTACAGATAACATTGATCACTTGACTAAACCCGCCCTTGGGAGAGCATCTCAATATCATAGAAATAGGGTCATCCTCTTGCTGGATTAGTAACGGTGTCCTTTCGTCTGTTGTTAAAACCACTATGTTAAGCAAGCCGAAAAGTCGAAAAGTCGCTTCCTTACTAGCGTTTAGTGGGGTAGTGATACCTATTGCGGGACTCCATAAATTTTATCTGGGGCAACCTTGGTGGGGAATTTTTTATTTGTTGCTATTTTGGACACCAATCCCCAAAGTTGCGAGTGCCATTGAAGGAGTGTGGTATTTGTTGCAAAACTCGGAGCAATTTGACCAAAACTTTAATGGGGAGTTGATCTCAACCGGGGTGTCAGCGCCAAGTCAAACCCCAGAGGTTGATCCGGCGCAAGTGGGTGCGATCGCGGATGCGCTGCGACAACTCGACAAGTTGCGTCAGGAGGGGTTGATGTCAGAATATGAGTTTGAGCAAAAGCGTCGCCAATTACTGGATCGTATCGCGTGAAGTACCCCAACTTGCTTCGCTCTTATTTGGGGCTTCCAACTAGCAAGCAAGGACGGTCTTATTCGTCTTGGCTTACGCCACGCTTACGCGAACGGAGTTTCCCGTTTCATCCGCCGATGCCTCCAAGAGTCACCTCTTATTGGTCTTACTCAGCGTCAACAGGCAGCCGCCCGCCTTCCGCAGGCAGAATATTTACTGGGTCCGCTTGGTTTTCGCGGTTTATGGTTAGAGTTCTAACCGGATAATGCCTATTGGCATCTTGCACTATTCTTTTGGAGGACGATGAAAGCGAACGGTGGTCGAGTTCGTTAACGTGCAAGGACTACATCTCTATCACACCTAACTCTACTATCATCAGCCCATGCCTTAGAAGGTAGACCTAAGCAAGCTACTATCAATGTACCACAAAAGGTTTATTGCATCAGGATAATTTGGAAATTTCGTTCCTCAATTTCCTGCTTACGCTGAGAAAGGGGATTTACGCATACCGTGTTAAAAAGAAGATGGCACTGTTTGACTGGCTTTTATCGACGCAACGATTAAACCTAACTTGGCGCTCAATCCAAGGGCGGATTCAGAGCGATCCTTACTATCGGCTGCAATCGGCGCAAGACATTGAGGTGGCAGCGGCATTGGGAATTAAAATTGATGTCAATCAAGCGACAGTAGATGATTGGCTGAGATTACCGGGGATATCCATCCATCAAGCGCGATCGCTGGTTGAATTGGCAAGGAGTGGTGTACAGTTTTGCTGTTTGGAGGATATTGCGGCGGCGTTAAGTATCCCTGTCGGGCGGTTGCAGCCGTTACAACCGATTCTCAGCTTTTGTTACTATGATGCCGAAAGTCCAGCAACACCTGTGCCGATTCATGCTAATACAGCATCCGTGGAACAACTTAGCCGAATTCCCGGAGTTGATTTGTTTTTAGCCAGAGCGATCGTGCAAAATCGGCAAGAGATGGGCAACTATCGGAATTTAGCCGACTTGCAGCGACGCCTTGCCCTTCCCCCGGAACTGATATCTGAGATAATGTACTATCTGCGGTTTTGATCGGAAAAAACAAATGCCCTGGTTCGTCAAGATAGAAGAAGGCATCGTCGATAAACCGACGTTTGACCAATATGTTCCGGCGCATAAAGCCTATGTTCAAGACTTGATTTACAAAGGACACAAAGCCAAAACAGGTTACTGGGCTGAGCGAGGGGGCGGAATGCTCCTGTTTGAGGCGAGTTCAACAAAAGAGGCACAGGCGATCGCCTGTGCGAGATCCGTTGGTGGCAAATCACTGTGTTAGATACCAGCTTCACGAATGGCGGATTATTGCTGAATAAAAAATATCTCCGTGAACTGATCAATGTGGTTTAAAGATGTTATGCTAGTAACTGACTCGGATTCATGCAATCCCAACGCTCAAACCTTGTCAGAACCGGAAGGTAGCAGCAATACGAGATGCTTGGGATAGGCGTGAACTCCGGGTCTTCTCGTACCTGGCTCTACGGTGACGCATTATTTTTTATCGGTAATCTCCGGTTAACTTAAGTCCCAAGACTGCTCGCAGTGAGTTCTAATTTAATTTTTTATCGCCATAGTTCCACGCCTTACGTCTCTACTGGCTCCCCCTACTCCCCTATCCCTTGCCCTATTGAGTTGAATCCTGAGACCTAGGTGTAAACAAGGCAGAGCGCTAATCTCGCTATACTGCCAAATGATACCCTTATTTATTGGTTTAAGTTTCCTGGAGGCAGATCTATGACATCGTATGCAACCTCTTCTGCCAAAGCCGAGATGAGTGAACTTCGGCGTCTGAAAACCTTACTCCCCCCAGAATTGCAAAGCTGGGTCATGGTGGAAGGAACGACGGAGGTGAATCCTCCTTTGTTACGCACCGAAGAAATCGGTAGCGATGAAGTGGAGGTTCAAATTGATTTAGTGAAATGGGAACAGTTTGCCCTTGACCAGCGCAATCTCCTATTTTGGCACGAAGTTGCCCGAATTCAGAATGATACCATCCCCAAAGAAGGTTGGGAAATGGCAGCCCTAGCCATTGGTTTGGGAGGGGCTGTTGGGGAACTTTGGGTACAAGATGGATTGCTGCTCCTGTTGGCACTAGCCCTCTGTGGTGTTTCTGGGTGGAGACTCTATCAGAAAAACAACGGCGAGAAAACCCTCAAGGCAGAAATTGAGGCAGACGAAAAAGCGATCGCCCTAGCTACTCGCTTTGGTTACACTCTTCCCAACGCCTACAAGAGTCTAGGCAGTGCCTTAAAAACATTAGTTGAAGTTACACCCAGTCGTCGTCAACGTCGCCGCTACGAAACTCGCCTAGCCGCCCTGAAAAAAAGTGCTGCTAAAGCCAAAGCCGAAGCGAAAAGCCAACGAGAACCCAAACTCTAAAGCTGACCGATCATCTTATGGGTTTGGGGGACAACGCGCACGATCCCGATATGGCGCTTCATCAACGCTTGCCATTCTAAAACCTGAGTAGGCATTGGCGGAATCATTGGTCCATGATGGGGTGTAGCTAGGGGCGTTACCGGTTGTAGAAACACAGGGATACTGGGGTTACAAGCTGCAACCAATTCGGCGGCTAACTCCAGTTCGGCTGCGTTCGTGGCTTGAGCAATAATCAGCTTTACAAAAACTTCGACGTCTGCATCACCACAAAGCTGTAGAAACTGACGATGGGCTTGCCAACACTCTTCCCCACTTACACTCGGCAGCTTCATATCCATGCCGATACAATCTAAATAGGGTAAGATCTGGGCTAGTTGCTCCGGGCGATGTCCACCGGTTTCCAAGTATATGGGTAAGCCAGTTCGGTGTCGCACCACGGGCAAGAACTCTCTTAAAAAGGGAGCCTGCAACAAGGGTTCGCCACCTGTTAAGCTAATGCTTTCATGGAGTCCTGGATAATTTTGCCGCTCAACCCATGCCAGTAACTGCTCGCCGGTTACAGGGTTAGGATGAGCTTCAAAATCCCGATATCCAGGGGTTTGCTCCACGTAAGACAAACCGGGAGCTGTCCAGGTATTCTGACTATCGCAAAAATGGCAGCGCAAATCACACATTGCCAAACGGATGAATAATTGGCGGGTACCAACATTTAGTCCTTCACCTTGAATGGCAGAGAACAGTTCAATGAGCCGTGCGGTGAGTCCAGTCTTAGCTGACATTTTTTAACATTAATCGGTAAGTTCAAGTGAGTTTTTGGTTAAGTTGGCAATTGTACGACACAATATTGGTCATAAACACAGGTGAATACCAACAATACAGGTCGTTATGAGTGACTCAATGTCCGAAGCGGATTTTAAAGTAATACTATTGCATGAAACTCCCGTTATGCAACTTCCGGCTCGCCTGAGTGTGCTTGAAGCTGTGGCTTTCAAAGAAACCTGCCAGCGCATTTTGCACAACTACCCCCTCCCGCCAAAAATTATTTTAGACTTTCGTCAAACGACCTTTATCGATAGCTGTGGAATTGGGGCGTTGGTGAACAATTACAAAAATGCGACCAGTAAGGATGTCGAACTGGTACTTACCAATGTTGGCACTCCGGTTATAGCCATTTTGAAAATGGTAGGACTCGATCAAATTCTAACAGTGGAGCTGCTGCCTGAACCAACTAAGTTAACAGCATTACCACCCACTCACCCTTCAACCCACTCTTGGATCAAACGCGGACTCGATATTGTCGGAGCAATCGTTGGCTTAGGCATTACCGCGCTAGCTTTTATTCCCATTGCTATTGCCATCAAACTTGATACGCCAGGTCCTATCTTATTCAGTCAGATCCGTAAGGGGTGGATGGGCAAAGAATTTAGGATTTGGAAGTTCCGCTCTATGTATATCGGTAGTCAAGATATCAGTAAGGGCAAGATTAGAGTTAAACCTTTGGATGAAAATGCCCCTGATCCCAGAGTGACACAAGTGGGTCGGTTTTTACGGAAAACTAGTCTTGACGAACTGCCTCAATTTGTCAATGTCTTGAAAGGGGAAATGAGTTTGGTCGGGACTCGACCCCCTACACCGGATGAAGTAGACTACTATGATGTACCAGAATGGCAGCGTTTAGATGTCAAACCTGGTATGACGGGGGAGTGGCAGGTCAATGGGCGAAATCAAATCCACGATTTTAAGGACATCATTGACTTAGATTTACGCTACCAGCATAACTGGAGCTTGATGTATGATATCAAATTAATTATCAAAACAATTTTAGTTGTGTTTTCTAAAAATAGTGGCGCGGCTTAGAGGGGCAATCGATTGATGCACAAGGACAAACCCCTTCAACAATCGCATCTCAAGGTAGCCACAGACATCAATGCTGTTGCTGAAATTCTCACTTGGTTTGATAGGTTAGTTTCCCGCCAATTTCCTCACCAATTTTGTGGGGATTGTCAAGTGGCACTAGACGAAGCCTTTGCCAACGCGGTTCACCACGCTCATCGCCACTTACCCCAAACCACCCCGATTGAACTGGAACTGAAGATATTTGCTGACCGCTTGGAGATGCGGATTTGGGATCACGGAGAACCGTTCGATTTGCTCTCTAAGCTGGAGGCTTTACATCACAAAGGCTGTAACCTTTTAGAGGAAACAGGCAGAGGATTAATTTTGATGGAGCGATTCACGGATGAACTATCTTACCAACGCCTACCTGACCAGCGCAATTGTTTGTATATGGGAAAACGACTCGTACCAGTGAGCCAACAGCCGTGATCGGGACTATGGAGCGTGAAAGCACAAAATGTTCAAGCTAACCCAAAAGTTGGGTTACTCTTTGAGAAGGCTGACGCTGCTTACTTCGCTATCGCTGCGCGTCACGCCTACGTACCTCAACCCAACCGACAAACTTGAGATGCACCCCCATGATCCGCCTCCATGAATCTGTCAAATCTGTGAATTTCTTTAGTCTACAGGCTGATTGCACTTATTTGTACCATGCGGCATTCTGATAAAGGCAACTACAATAGGTAGATTCTACAATAATGGTGTTTCTGATGCCGTTAAGCCGTGGAACCTGCCCTGAGTACCAGGTTGAATATCCCCACTGATAGGCATTCGGCTAGTTTGGCGAAAAAATTAGTCCCAACTGGGTTCTTTCCCACTTGCTTTCCTAAAAGAAATTTATGAGAATTCTGATTTATTCCTACAACTATTTTCCTGAACCTATCGGCATTGCCCCACTGATGACCGAACTTGCTGAGGGGTTAGTGAAACGAGGACATCAGGTTCGGGTAGTTACAGGTATGCCTTGGTATCCTCAAAAAGAAGTCTATGAAGAATACCGAGGAAAATTATACTGCACAGAGGTGATCAAAGGCGTAGCTATTCAACGCAGCTATGTCTGGATTCACCCCGAACCCGGTTTAATTGACCGATTGTTATTGGAAGTTAGCTTTGTGGCGACGAGTTTTGTCCATGCTCTAAAGGGACGGCGACCCGATATAATTTTCCTGACGGCACCACCCCTGCCGGTTGCTGTACCAGCAGCACTTTTAGGATGGCTACACCGTGTTCCAGTGGTTCTCAATCTTCAGGATATTTTACCAGATGCTGCTGTACACTTAGAAATTCTTACCAATCCCAAGTTGATTCGCATCTTTTCTATTTTGGAAAAATTTGCCTACCGGACAGCGACAAAAATCAGTGTTATTGCTGATGGGTTTATTAAAAACTTGCGGCATAAGGGAGTCAATGAAAGCAAAATTGAGCTGATTCCGAATTGGGTGAATGTTGATTTCATCAAACCTTTACCTAAAGAACCGAATGCATTTCGTCAAGAGCATGGACTCAATGGGAAGTTTGTGGTCATGTATTCCGGCAATATAGCGCTCAGTCAAGGCATAGAAACTGTTATTCAGGCTTCTGTTCGCCTGCGTCATATTCCCGATATTGCCATTGTAATTGTGGGAGAAGAGAAAGCTCTAGAGAGATTGCAGCAAGAAGAAGCGAGGGCGCTGGTAGAATGGCAAGTTGAGATCCAGGAGAAAGCGCGATCGCAGGGGAAAGCACAAGCCAAAGCCTTGCAACAACTACAGCTTTACAAACAAACCTGTAAAGCAACCAATGTACTCCTGCTACCGTTTCAACCTCGCGAACAACTCCCGGAAATGCTAGCCGCAGCCGATGTGGGTTTGGTACTGCAAAAGCAAAACGTTATTGACTTTAATATGCCCTCAAAAATTCCTGTATTGATGGCAAGCGGTCGCGCCATCTTAGCTTCGGTTCCAGCCGGGGGAACAGCCGCCAGTGCCATCCACAGGAGTGGCGGTGGCATTATCGTCGAACCCGAAAATCCCAAAACTTTAGCCGCCCAAATTTTGGATCTGTATCTCCATCCGGAAAAAGTCAAAGCTTTGGGTGACAAAGGCAGAAAGTATGCCGAAGAAAATTATGCCTTTGACCGAGCGCTTGAGCGCTATGAACAACTATTTGCTTCCCTTCAGAAGCCTTAAGTTGACATTCCTACACTATAAAATAGGGTCAATGCCTATAGATAGAGCCAATCTTAACCTTGAGGAGTTTTGTGAGCAAATGCGGGATCAGGTTTTAACCTGGCTAGAGGATAATGTTCCCACAACCCGGATGCAGCATATTCTGAGGGTTGAGCAGATGTCTGTGGAATTAGCTCGGCATTATCATTTAAATTTGGAGCAAGCCGCTCAAGCCGGATTGATGCATGACCTGGCTAAGTACTTTAAGCCAGAGCGACTCTTGCTAATGGCGAGGGAGGGAGGTATCGATATAGATCCTATTTGTGCCGCGACTCCTCATCTGTTACATGCTGATGTCAGTGCTATCGTGGCTAAAGAGTACTTCGGTGTCCAAGAAGACGCTGTACTCGAAGCGATCGCGCTGCACACTTTAGGAAACCCAAGGATGAGTGACATTAGCTGCGTTGTGTTTTTAGCCGATAGTCTCGAACCCGGTCGTGGTCATACACCGGAGTTGGAGAATTTGCGAAAAATTGCTCGAGTCGATCTGCACAAAGCTGTTTGGCTAACATCTGAGTACTGTGTTAAACACCTGCTCAATACCAGTCGCCTGATTCATCCCCGCATGATCTTAACTCGGAACTGGGCGGTGCAACGCTTTAGCCAAAAACCACAATTGACTCAGTAGGTCGATGGCAATAAACCGGATAATGTTACGTTTTATAAAAAATCCTCAAATTCTAACAAATGACAAATGACAAAGGACAAATGACAAAGGACAATTTTCAACGATCATCTACTTTATTTGTCAATGAAAATCAAGACCAAAAAACTAACCCGGATCTGGCATTAACTATTGCTCAAGCGGCAGACGATCGTAAAGGCGATAACATTGTCATCCTCCGCGTGGCAGATATTTCCTATATTGCTGATTATTTTGTGATTGTAACTGGCTTTTCGCGAGTCCAGGTGAGGGCAATTTCTCAGTGGATTGAAGATCAAGTGGAAACGACTTGGCAACGGCGTCCTCTACGAACCGAAGGACAAGCCGATGGCAGCTGGCTGCTTCAGGATTACGGTGAGGTGATCGTTCACATTATGCTGCCTCAGGAACGGGAGTTCTATAATCTAGAAGCATTTTGGGGTCACGCCGAACATGTTGAATTTAACTCGCAACAATCGTAACCTGAACAAAAACTATGAGGGAATCGTCCGTTTCTTTCTGTCCAGTACCGACAGAACAACAACCGATTCATGAGTATCAACAGTTAAAAGATTCTTGGTTTTTTCGTTGGGCGAAGCTAGAACTGGGGGATTATGCACTCAAGCTGGCTTGGGTTTGGGGCTGGAGCTGGTTGATCGCAGGTCCAGTTGCTGCTGCTAGCTTTGCGCCGCACCAGCATCTGGTACAGTTTATTTTGGCAGGTGGCGCAGGTGCTGGCTTGTTTGTGATATTGGTGTTACTGCGACTGTACTTAGGTTGGTCTTACGTGCGCGATCGCTTATCTGAAGAAACCATCGGCTATGAAGAGTCTGGCTGGTATGATGGTCAAACCTGGACGAAGCCGCCAGAAATCTTAAGTCGCGATCGCCTGATCGTCTCCTATCAAGTTCAGCCCATTTTGCAACGCCTGCAACGAACATTGGGTATTATCGCTCTCCTTGTCGTCAGTGGCAGCTTGCTATGGAATCTTTCTTGATATTTATGATTATTCTATTTTCCGCCCATGATATAGTCTCTAAGCATGACAAGGGTAAAACGTAATCAAGCACCAGCGATCGAAGTCCGTTTACTACGGGAAGGCATAGCCGAATCCACCCACCACGCTCAAGCCGTTCTCTGTGATGAGCGCGGGCGTGTGCTATCGGTAGCGGGCAATTCAGAAACATCAACCTTTATTCGTTCGGCACTCAAACCGTTTCAGGCTCTGGCAGTTACCACAACGGGAACCCTGGAACGATATAATCTCAACGACCGAGACTTGGCAATTATCTGTAGTTCCCACCAAGGCAATTTGGAACAGATACGTCAAGTTTTTAAGATTCTTTGGCGCTGCGATGTTGACCCGTCAGCGTTGCAATGTCCGATTCCACCAGGTAAGCAAAGTGCCTTAGAATACAACTGCTCTGGTAAACATGCCGGTCTGCTTGCCGTCTGTCGCCAACGCAATTGGTCGGTTGATAGTTATTTACAATACAATCACCCAGTTCAACGACTCGTTTTGAGCAAAGTCGCGGAATTGATGCGGATGCCACCGGAAGAGTTGATTTTGGCACACGATGACTGTGGGGCACTGACTTATTTTTTGCAACTCGGTCAAATCGCTACCCTCTATGCTCAACTCGCTTCCGGTGACAATTTGGCGATGGAGCGCATTGTTCGGGCGATGACCCATCATCCTAACTTAGTGGCAGGAGAAGGGGTATTTGATACAGAATTAATGCGATTGACTCAAGGGGAAGTGGTGAGTAAAGCCGGATCAGAAGGAGTTCAATGTATAGGTCGTGTGGGTGAAGGACTGGGTATGGCGATTAAAGTCATTGATGGAGCCAAACGCGCCAAATATGCGGTAGCGATTCAACTGTTGAAGCAAATGGGTTGGATTAGCCCCTCCGTGGCGGAAAGTTTGGCAGAAACCTTTATGCATTTCGGTCAGTTCAAGCGTCTAGAGGTGATTGGTGAACTCTCGATGAGTCTTTGAAATGGGTCATTGGTCATTGGTTATTTGTCATTTGTCCTTGGTTTGCACTTTTACACCTCCGCTTTTTTGCTCGGAGTTGCCACATTTAGGAAATAGGTGTTATGCTAGGTAAAGCGACGCGGGATAGAGCAGTCTGGTAGCTCGTCGGGCTCATAACCCGAAGGTCGGTGGTTCAAATCCGCCTCCCGCCACCAAATCAATATATACAAGCCCTGTAAACTCAACAGTCTACAGGGCTTGTATATTTTTGTGGTGGTTTCTAGCTCCTAAGTTCACCGTTAGATCAGGGCGCACGTCGATGCTATCCTACAGTTTTTCAGGCGATCGCACAACGAATTCTGCCCCAAATTCAGCATGAACCCTCCCAACCCCAACCCATCGCCCAAGTCGAAATTGTCGTCGATAACCGCGATGGCAAACTCTATCCTGGGGCGACAGGTTATGCCAAAATCTACTCAGAACGGATTCCCCTGTACCAACGTTTAGGGCGAGAATTAATGGGGTTAGTTCCCCTAGAGCGATTCCTTTGGGGAGCGTCAAAACCCTGAATCTAATGGCGAAATCATATTATATTGAATGAGCAATCACCTGCCTATCACTCACAATCCCTTGAACCGTTGCATGATAAGCAGGCATGAGATCCAGTACCAGGTTATAAAAGGAGCGAATCGGGGGGATTTGCAGTCGATCTTGTGTCGTTACTAACACCACTTGTCGGCTCAACGTTTGTTTCGGGGGTGATCCATTTTCAGCAGGAGTAGCCGCAATCGGGCGCACCGCTAGAGTGGGATCGCCTTGGGCTTCTACCAGGGCAGATCGGGGGAGCAGTGAAATTAATCTTCCCTGACGCACAACTCCCCGAAAAGCATCCAGGGAATTTAATTCTAAGCTAGCGTTGAGGGTGCCGCCTTGCCGGGAGAACAGATCTTGTACCAATCGCTGCATCCCATAGCCATCTTTAAATACCACATGGGGATAGCAAGTCAGAGCATCCCAAGGTACTAGGGCATACTTGGTTAACGGATGATCGGCTGCCATTAAGACTTCGATAGGTTCATCATACAATTGCTCCGTCACCATCTCGGAGCTGGTGGTTAAATAGCGATTATTCATCACAATTGCTAAATCGACTAAGCCATCTTTGAGAACTTTCAGGGCGCGATCGCTCCCTAATGCCGTCACCCGAAGTTGCACGTTGGGATAATCCTGACAAAAACGTTGTAACACGGGCGGCAAGTAATGGGCGCAGACGGAGTGAATCGCGGCGACACAGAGTTCGGGTTGTTTTCCGTCTAACAAGTCAGTTAATTCTTGGGTAGCGGTTTTCCATTCATTGCAGATTTTACGGGCGCGAAGCAAAAAGCGATCGCCTCCTAGGGTTAATGTCGCCCGAGCAGTTCGATGGAGCAAGGGCAGCCCGAGTTCTGCTTCCAACGATTGAATTTGGCGGCTGATCGTCGATTGGGTAACGCCGCATTCACGAGCGGCTTGTTGAAAGCTGCCTGTCTCAGCAACGGCTAAAAAAGCTTGTAACTGCTCTAAACGCATGATGGCGTAGCGGAGATATATTAACGTGAGATCAGCTTAATCGATATCTCACCTCAACTTAGTAATACTTGATACGGCAGCTTCATCTCTGAACCGTAGTTGAGGTGGGCATTGCCCACCCTACTAGCTTGGCAAGGTTAAAACGGTGGTCAAGTATTTTCAAGGAAGCCTTATGATAGTAGCGATTCAGAAAAATTTTACCCACAACTTTAAGCTTGCCAGCCTACTACTGTTCACACGCTATCAGTGACGCTGCTGAAATTAAACGCCTTAACTCGTAACCCTGGCGTCACCCGACCACCAAAACGCTGTACTGTACTCAGAGCATCAACATCCCTTAACATGTCCGGCAGACTTTGGTTAAATCGCAGGTTTTTAATCGGATAAGCAATTTTCCCCTCTTCAATCCAAAATGTACCATCACGGGTCATGCCCGTAACCTCTAAGGTACGCGGATTAACATAGCGCACATACCAAGCGCGATTAACTAGAATTCCCCGTTCAGTTTGAGCAATCAAATCGCTCAGGCTTTGGTCAGATCCAGACATAACGATGGGAAACAATGATCCTGTCGGTTCTTTCCCCTGCTGTTGCGCCCAATAGCGACTATAGGATAAGGTTTGAGGCACTCCATCCTGAATAATCTCCAGGTAGTGATTGCTCAACCCATCACCAAAAAAGGTTCCTTTCTGCAACAATGGATGAGCGGGATGGCGTTGCACTTGTACCAAGGGATTAAATAGGGGTTCACCAATGCGGTTCCCCCCAGGTTGACCCCTGTCATCGGTGCGAGACATAAACGATCGCCCTTCATCGGCGGATCGCGCATCTAAATTGAAGATTACCCAGGGGAGTAAATCCGCAAAAGCCGCATTGTCAAAGATGACAGGGTAAACACCCGGTGGAATTTCATGGGGATTACGTGCGGCAAAAGCACGGTCAATCAAGGGTTCTATCAGGGAATCCAGGGGTAAGTGATCGATCGCAAACGCTGTGCGCTGACTCCAACTCGATCCATCCTCAATTCGAGCCGTAAAGCTAAACTCCGCCTCCGTTGTGCGATCGCACGCGCGTAATCCCAGGGAGTTCCCCACGGCTTGAGCAAAGGCTTGAGTACTCAGCCTTCCAGAGCCTTCCACTCCCGCTTTCGCACTTTTAGCACAGATTTGCTGTACCATTTCTCCCCGTACTAAGGGGGATAAGGTGGCTGTGGCTTCGTCAAAAGCAGGAACACGCGACTCATAGACTTGGGGTTCGAGTAAGGGAACCCACTCTGGATCTTCTGGCGCAATCCGAGCTAATTCTTCTGAGCGCTGGATCGTATCTTTAATCGCATCGGGTAAAAATTCTGTGGTGGAAGCCGAGGCGCTGCGTTTACCGAAATAACTGGTAACCGTGAGGGTAAAATTATGGCGGCTGATATTCTGGCTAATTTGATTTTCCGAGAAGCGGCTGAGAGCGGATTCACTGGAACTAACGCTGACGAATACCCCGTCGGCTTGGGATTGCTGAATCACCGAATCCACTAGGGATAAGGCTTGCTCTTCACTGACTAATGTCGGGGCTGTAGCTAGGCTCACGGCGGTTTACTCTAGGGGTAGGGTGGGCATAGAGACATAATTTTTGATCAAATCTTTAAATTATCATAATTTGCCTAGAGGCGTAGGGTGGGTCAAACGTAACGTTCTGTTCCCGGTTCCCTACTCTCAACCGTTCACTTTAATTTGTCTGACGACTTCGCCAACTATGACCAACCCGCCCGATCCGTCTCCGTCTAATCCAGCGATCCAGTCAACCAACAGTAATCCTGAGTTAATCCCATCCCAGGATACTGATGAGGTGTCTGCTGTGTCTCAGACTCAATTCCCTGATCGACAAAATACTAACCCTAAGGCATTGGCTGATCCATCCATTGTCACCCTCAGCGCGATCGCGGTTTTGATTGTTGGCTTAGTTTTGGATAACAACTGGGTGATTCTCGCCGGGGTAATCGTGACGTTACTTCTCTCTGTATCGGTGATTTGGTCACCTTTACAGCAATGGTTCCAGAAGTCTCTCTCTTCCGAGCAGCGATCGCAACTGACTGCTCTTTTTGGTGTGATCGCCACAATGGTTGGGATTGCGGCTTTAACTGGCTTTACTAAGGCGTTTGATTCGGTGGGTTCTTTAGCGGAATGGATTGGTGCTTTAGGGCAAATTATGATTGCTATTCTCGCCGTATATATCGCTTGGCGACAGTATGTTATTTCTAAAGATCTCACTATTCAGCAAAATACAATTACCCAACAGCAAACCATTGATGCCTACTTCCAGGGTATTTGTGACCTCGCTTTAGACGATGAAGGATTGCTAGAAGATTGGCCCCAAGAACGGGCGTTTTGTGAGGGACGAACCGCCGCCATTCTCAATAGTATAGACGCTGGCGGAAAAGCGAAAGTCTTGCGGTTTTTGTCTCAATCCAAATTACTGACACCTTTAAAACGCGATCGCCACTTGGGACGTCCTATCCTAGATGGTTATGGAGGGTATCAAGAAGAGCGGGCTTATGGCGTGCGGGTTATTGCTCTAAATGTTATGTTAGCCGGGGCTGATTTGGCAGGTACGGATCTGCGTTGGACAGAATTAAGTGAAGCCAATATGGTTCAAGCCAATCTGAGCCATTGTGACCTAGCCGGAGCGAATTTGTCTCGCACGATTCTCTATAAAGCGAATTTATCCGGTTCTGATCTCCAGGGAGTGCGCCTGTTCTATGGATCACTAGAAACCGCCCGTCCCCGCAGTCGTACTGAACCGCCTGATTATCGCACTGGCGTGCATACGGGTGCTGTGGTTGAGGGAGCGAATTTTACTGGGGTGCAACGGTTAGGGGAACAACAACGCCACTACTGCTGTTCCTGGTGCGGGGAACAGTCTCGTCGGACGATTCCGGGAGGGTGCGATGGGATTGCGAATAAATTAGGGCGTTGAGATTCTCCCTGGAGTTTAGACGACAACCCATTAATTCAGCATTGCTTTAAAAAACATGGATCAATGAGAAACAATCGAGTAAAATATATCATGAAACTTAGATTAATCGCCTTGGCAATGCTCGGCGCTTTACCGCTGTTTTTATCTCTATCGTTTTCCGCAGAAGCCAACGAACCGAACCAACCGTGTCAAGCTTATTTAGATACCAGCCATGGAATTGACGCCGAGGAAAATAACTGTCCGATAACCGTGGGGGACTTTTCAATTCGGGGAACCTTTTCTAACTCAAATTGGCGGGTTTCTTTTTGGGCATGGGAACCCGCTTATTATATTCTCTACGTTGAAAAACAGCAGGATGGTACTACGATTAACCTAACAGGTTTCGAGGTTACGGGCACGACAAGCCGCCCCCAATACCGATTCACCAATCCAGATCGGGATGTTACTTATCTTGTAACTTTCCGATATTCAGATCCTGACACGATACGATTGGAAATTTATCAAAAAAATCGGTTAATCGCCAATGAATTGCTCCCACGCGAATCGGGAGAACTCATCGGAGGACCTTGATGGAAATTGAGCGATCGCGATTGTTGTTTCACTTTACGAGATCCGCTGATCTCCACTTGCACAAGTTCTGACTTGAATTCCTGCGGAATTTTCCTACAAAAAGTTTGCGGTGGTTACATTTTCATCCATCGCCTGCTGCTAGAACATTTTGCCAGGGATGAAACGTGAGAGTTGAATCCAGTTAAAACGATTCCTGAGTCAGGTTTGACATTTTCTATGGTACATCCGAACTAGATTAAGTTTGGTTGAGAAAAGTATTCTATTGTCAGGAATTGGGGGTGCTTGTGTTGAGTGTAGGTTAAGGTAAAAAAATTGATTGGCGATCGCTTGTATGAAGGGCTTCGTAAGATTACTCTGGACTAGCTTCTGTTTCACCCCTCTCTGGATTCCTGCGGCTATAGCACAAACGGAGATTCCATTACTCCCAAAACCCGATGCTGTTCCTGAATATCACCCCTCCGTGGGAAGTTCTCTTCAAGCGCAAACGGCAGATTCTCCCCCACCTGTAACCCAAGATTTAACAACGCTACAAATTAAACCTCGTTGGGGAATTGGTTACAGTACTTCCGGTGCGGGATACGATGGTTTTACCCGCTTGGATAGCTTTCTCCCTCTTTGGCAAACTCCCGGTAGTACGCTGACGTTTTTAGAGGGGCAATTGCAGTTAGATAATAGTGCAAATCTCGGTGGTAATCTGTTATTGGGACACCGCTTTTATCATCAGTCCCTGAATCGGATTTTTGGCGGTTATTTAGGTTTTGACAGTCGGAATACAGGAAATAATACATTCCATCAGTTAGGCGTGGGGTTAGAAACCTTGGGAGCGGTTTGGGATGTGCGCCTCAATGGTTATTTTCCCCTGGGTGATAGTCGTGATTTAGTGGATGAAACTGTATTTGATACTGGATTTCAACTGACAGAGCGTTTCTTTGAGGATCATTTTTTAGTAGTTCAGGGACAACGACAACGGGGACAAGTGCGCCAATTTGAAGCAGCAATGACAGGGTTTGATCTGGAGGTGGGTGCAAGATTGGCAAAATGGGGTCAAGGGGGAGGATTACGAGGGTATGGTGGACTTTATTATTATGACGCAACCGGAAGTGATTCGAGTCTGGGTTGGCGGATGCGATTGGAAGTTCAACCCACGGATACTCTAAATTTTGGTGTGGCGGTACAAGATGATCAGATATTTGGGACAAATGTAATAGTTAGTGTGGGGGCGATTTTCGGGAAAACTCGTTCCCAAGCAGATGCTGGTATTTTATCCCGTTTGGGGGATGGCGTAGGGCGTAATTCGAGTATCACGGTTGATAGTCAAACGGAATCAGATTTTTCCAGCGAAGAAATTATTACCACCGCAACGAATCCCCAAACCGGTGAACCTTATGTGTTTCAGCATGTTAATTTAGGCGCGAATGGGGGAAATGGTACGGTTGAAACGCCTTTTGATACCCTAGATTCAGCGCTGGCGGCGACGCGATCGCAGGGGAATGATATTGTTTATGTACAAGAGGGGACGAATCCGGGTATTCCTGCATTTACAATTCCTGATCAGGTACAAGTTCTATCCACAGGACCCATTCAGCAACTGGATACGGTGGAATTTGGTAGCGTACAACTTCCATTATCCGGTGCTGGTGTTCTTCCTCAGGTAACGGATACGGTAATGTTGGGAAATAATACGGTGTTATCGGGATTTGCAATAACTGGGGTAACCAATCCAGGAATTGTGGCGAGGAATATTTCAAATGGGGAAGTTCGAGACAGTATAATTAATAGTTCTAGTCAAGCTGGGGTTTTACTGGAAAATACTGGAGGTTCTATTTCATTTACCAATAGTACGATCGCGGGAAATGGGGTTCCTAGCTTAATTGTCACATCGGTGAATGATGTAGCGATCGCGAACAGTACTCTCACCAGTACCAATTCCGCGACTCAAGGGATTTCTCTGGATACAGTTAGCGGAATTTTCGATATCAGTGATAGCACAATCACAATTGCAAATCCCAGCAGTAATGGTATCCTCGCCACGAATATCCAGGGAAGCGCTAGGATTTCAGCAAATACAGGAAGTCAAATTACTACAGAGGGGAATCAAGCCGGAATTTCCCTAACTGAAAGTACAGGTGCGATTAATTTATCCGGTGTCACCGTTGAGAGTATAGGCGGTAGGGTTGTCGAGGTAAGTAATATTAATAATGGCGCGATCGCGAATACCACTCTCACCAGTACTAATTCGGCTACTCAAGGGATTTCTCTGGACACAGTTAGCGGAATTTTCGATATCAGTGATAGTACAATTACAATTACCAATCCCACTGATAATGGTATCGCCGCCACGAATATCCAGGGAACCGCTACAATTTCAGCCAATCAAGGAAGTCAAATTACTACAACAACGACAAACGCGGGAATCTTATTAGCTGAAAGTCCGGGAACAATCAATTTAACAGGATTAGAGGTAAATAGTACTAATGGCGCCGCCTTAGTGGGAACTACCCTTAATAATGCCACAATTTCAGATAGCACCCTTACCAGTATCAATTCATCAACAAACGGTATCTCTCTTAACGGGATTAGTGGTACAGTTGATATTAGCAATAGTACGATCACGATTACTGATCCAGTCGATAACATTAACGGCATATCCGTTGGCAATATCACAGGAACAGTGAATATAGCCGCCAATGCTGGAAGCCAGATTACTCAAGCAAATCGGGGGATTGAACTCTTAGAGTCTACAGGCGCGATCGCGATTTCTGGATTTGAAATTCGGAATACTGATGATAGTGGCATTTCTGGAATCAACCTTGGTAATGTTACCCTGGCAAATAACCGCATTGAAGGGGCAACTAATGAAGGAATTTACCTAGCAGATACAGATGGAGAAGTAACGATATCTCAGAACACCATCATCAATATAATTGGTGTTGAAGATCCTGATCCTACTAATCCTCTTGATTTCCCTACGGGTCAGGGGATTCTACTCAACAATGTCACCGGAAGTGTTGAAGTTAGCCTGAATACAATTTCTGGTACAATAGGTTTTAAGCCTGAATTTCCAATTCCTTCCAGTGGACAAGGTATTGTGATCAACAATGATACAGGTTCTGTGAATATAACTATTTTCAATAATCAAATTTTTAATAATTATGAAGATGCAATTTTGTTTGGTTTTGGGCTATCCTTCCCTGGCAATCCCATCGTAAATTTAACAATTGAGGGAAATACAATAGAAAATAATGGCGGCAGCAATCCAACTCGAGGTGACGGCATTGGCATTGGTCTTGAAGGTAGTGCAATCTTAGAAAATCTGACAATTTCGGGAAATACAATTAGGAATAATGGTGATGAAGGAATCGACATTCGCCTTGGCTCATTGAATCTTCCATTGTTTGTAAATTCCACGGCACAAATCCAAGAAGCAATCATTCAAAATAATACCATTGAAAATAATGCCCAACAAGGTATTAACTTAGAATTATCTGATAACACAGCAGTTTTTACCAATATTTTATCAAATATTCTCATGAATTTTTCTACTGATGTCATAGTCAAAAGAAATGACAATAGTGAGATTTGCTTATATCTCAGCGAAAATAGTAATAATTACACCTTTACTTTAAATGGAATAACACCGAATAATTCTCCTTGTTTTTAAGTTATTTTTACTAAGGGTGTTTGACTGGACAGGATATCACACGCCTCCACGACTTCTGGACAGTCACTCTCGACAATAATTAGGGTCTGCTGAATAAGTATTGTGGTGGGGGTAGGAAGCAGGGGAAGCAGGAGGAGCAGGGGGAGCAGGGGGAGCAGGGGGAGCAATGGTACATTTTTCCTGATAGCGGTGCAAGGGTAAATCAAATTCTAGAAACGTTTTTCTGTAAGGGATTTGGTACTTGTAGAGACGTTGCATGCAACGTCTCTACAACCTGCAGGAAAAGAGGTTTATCCTATCAATAGGAAAAGGTTAATAACCAATTAATAGCGACTCATCCATCTGGTTAAACCGTGGCTAATTCCGGTTCGGGACACTTGCTATTGCGAATTCCGGTAATCGCCTTGGCATAATCATCCTGTCCAAACACACCAGAACCAGAAACGATCGCGTTAGCGCCAGCTTCCAAAACTTGCCAGGTATTGTCGGCTTTGAGTCCGCCATCAACTTCAATCCAAGGATCAAATCCGCGTTCATCACAGATCTGACGCAACTTGCGAATTTTGGGAAGTACACCCGGAATGAAGCTTTGACCACCAAAACCAGGGTTGACACTCATAATCAACACCAAGTCGCAGACATCTAACACATAGTCAATCAACTCTAACGGCGTAGAGGGATTGAGAACCACACCCGCTTGTTTACCCAATTCTTTAATCTGAGTCAGGGTGCGGTGCAAATGGGGGGAAGCGTTATGTTCTGCATGAACCGAAATAATATCCGCCCCAGCTTTAGCAAAGTCCTCGACATACTTTTCCGGTTCCACAATCATCAAGTGGACATCCAGAGGCTTTTTGGTAACTGGGCGAAGCGCTTTAACAATCAGAGGACCGATGGTAATATTGGGGACAAACCGACCGTCCATCACATCAACGTGAATCCAGTCAGCACCAGCAGCATCCACTGCTTGTACTTGTTCCCCCAGTCGGCTAAAATCGGCGGATAAAATGGAGGGGGCAACGACGATGGGTTTTTTGGATTGCGTTTGGGTCATAACTGGTGATACTCTCCTAAGTCCTCTGTTAGGTTTCATCTTAACAAAGTCTTTAGCAATCCCCTAACAAACAGTGACCTAATTGACTGAGTAGAAAGATCTAGCCCCTAAGCCGTCGTCATCAATAGCATCAACCTGAAGATGATTCAACTCAACACTAGGCAAGGGCGCGTTCTGCACAAACGTTATCATTAGTAGCAAGAAGTGGCTAAACCCACCCCGACAAAACTATATTTCAAGTTAGGAGAACCTGCCTTGGCTATGCGGTCGCTGATCAAAAAACTGGGATGGATGATTGGAGGTGTGGGACTCTCTACCCTGACCACCCCAATCTTAGCGTCACCGATTTCGATTGGAGAAGCCGGAATTGATGCGTTGCGACTCCATGCTCCCCCCTACAACTTGAGAGGTCATAAAATAGCCATCGGTCAAGTGGAAATCGGTAGACCGGGCTTATTTGGCGTTGATAAAGCTGTATCTTGGAATCCCGCGATCGCACTTGAGCGGGTTTTTTATCGCGATCTACCCGCGAAAGCAGATACAGATGTGGATACCCATGCAGCAATGGTGGCGGGTGTCATGGTCAGTAATGATAAAACCTTACCCGGAGTTGCACCGGGTGCTAAACTCTACGCCTCGGCTGTCGGTTCCCCCATCCGCAGTGGACAGCCAGAAGAATGCCTTTCAGCCCAGCACGTTGCTCAGCAAAATAGTGGTGATGTTCGGGCAATTAACTTCAGTTTTGGTGAATCGCTGCAACGAGATGCCAGAGGTTCACAAGCGACGCTCGATGGCAATGCCCTGTTAACAAAATGTATTGATTGGTCGGCTCGGACTCATGATGTTCTCTACGTCATTGCAGGCAACCAAGGCAAAGGTGGCATTCCCATTCCCACCGATCACTATAACGGGATCACCACAGCCTACACCACCCAACGACAAGGACAATTTACGAAGGTAGACTTTGCCAACTTAAGTGATCTGCCAGAAGGCATTGGTCGGCGTTTAATTCAACGGGAAATTAATCAGGGAACTCGCCGTGCCATTAATTTAGTCGCGCCAGGGAGTAATATATCAGTCTACGACCTGGATGGAAAAATTGTCGAAGTGAGTGGGACAAGTTTCGCCGCGCCTCATATTACCGCCTCAGTCGCCCTAATTCAAGAATTCGGCGATCGCCAACTCCACGCCAATCAACCCCAATGGACGACCGATTCAAGACGCCATGAAGTGATGAAAGCGGTGTTACTCAACTCCGCCGATAAAATTCAAGACAAGGGGGATGGGTTGCATCTAGGAATGAACCGCACCCTGTTGAGCAAAGAGAATGACACTTGGTTAGAATCGGATGCTTATCTTGATGCCAAAATTCCCCTAGATATACAAATGGGAACCGGACACCTGAATGTTTTCCGCGCCTATGAGCAATTTAGTCCGGGTCAGTGGAGTTCAACGGGGGCTGTACCGCCCGTGGGTTGGGATTATAGTTCAGTTAAGACTAAAACGTTTCAAGATTATGTCTTAGAAAAACCTTTAAAGGCAGAGAGTTATGTGGCATTGACGCTAACGTGGGATCGCTTAGTTGAGTTAAAAGATGAGAATGGAAATGAGGTGTATGACGTTGGCGAAAGTTTTCGCGATCGCGGCTTGAATAATCTCGACCTTTACCTCATGCCGATTGATGAAAACGATACCCGTAAAAGCGCCTGTGCTTCTGTAAGTGAAGTGGATAGTGTGGAACATATATTCTGCCCTGTTCCGGCTTCAGGTCGCTATAAAATTCGGGTTCAGTATCGTCAAAAGGAAAATGAAGAATCCCAACCCTACGGCTTAGCCTGGTGGACAGTACCCGAAAGATAGAATCTTTGCTCCAACACTATGCCTAGTCAGGCATGGCGTCTGTGTAGGGGCGGGTTTCACGACTATCTTTTACTACCTCGCTCAGATGTGAATAAACCCGCCCCGATCAAGGTTTATTGAGAAATAAACCCAGTATGACCACCATTTTTACGCCAGAAAAAACTGTGGAACCATCACTTTAGCTGATGTGTACGCTGCCTTGGTATATTATCACGATCATCGAGAAGAAATTAGACAGCAAATTCGAGAGGATAAAGCGTTTGCCCAAAAATTACAGGCAAAAACATCTTCTTTAGTTCAGCAGAAATTAAGGAATCGAAATGGCGGACGAACATAATTCGGTTCCACTTGGATAAAAATATCAGCCATGCGATCGCTTTGTGACATTAGGGGCGAGAATATAGAGCAGCCCAAGCCAGTTGAGCGGATTCCCATTGTTAATACCAAATCCGGGTTAGCTACCCCCGTTATAACCCAGTCCGCGCAGGCGGACTTAGTTTGTGTAGCAGCGATTTCAATCACCTCCTCTTGCTGATTCGTTACCAAAACAGCAACCTGTGGAACACCTCTAACCCAAATCAGTCATCCTTAAATAGAACATGGGTTATCGAGGTATACTAATGAATCAAAAGACACTCCGTTGCACAGGGATTATCGCCGCAGGTATCGTTTTAGCCGGATTACTAGCCGGGTTAATCAGCCAAAAAATCAATGCCCAAAACTCCCCAAACCCTCAAAAGCCAGAGTTAACCGCACAGCAACCTAATCCGTCTGTGGATACCAAAATCGTTGAAGCTAATACCAAATTTGGCTTTAAATTATTTTCTGAGATTCTTCAGCAAGATAGCAATAAGAACGTTTTTATCTCCCCAAACAGCGTCGCGATCGCGCTAGCCATGACGTACAATGGTGCGAACGGCGAAACCCAAGCGGCTATGGCAAAAGCGCTAGAACTTCAAGGAATGAGTTTAGCAGAAATTAACCAGGCAAATGAAGCATTAAAAACTACTTTAGAAAACGCCGATTCTGACATTCAGCTATCCATCGCTAACTCGCTTTGGGCAAGACAAGGTATCTCATTTAAACCCGACTTCCTGCAACGCAATCAGGAATTCTATGATGCTCAAGTAACCGATCTAGATTTTGCTAACCCTGAAGCCAAACGTATCATCAATAACTGGGTCAAGGAAAATACTAACGACAAAATACCGCAAATTATTGGCGAAATCAAACCCGATGATATTCTATTTTTGATCAATGCTATCTATTTTAAAGGCAATTGGACGGAGCAATTTGATAAAGGAAAAACGGTAGAGCGTTCCTTTTATTTAGCCGATGGAACTCAGAAACAACACCCGATGATGTCTCAATCGGGAGAGTATCAATATTATGAAGATGACAGCGTACAAGCCATCGGTTTACCTTACGGTGAAGGACGGCTGAGTTTCTATGTCTTCCTCCCCCGTGAAAATGTGAGTCTAGATACCTTTGAGCAGCAACTCACTCCAGAAAATTGGCAACAATGGATGAATCAGTTCGGTAAACGGGATGGCTCAATTGTACTACCTCGCTTTAAATTGGAGTACGAAATTCAACTCAACGAAGCCTTAAAAGCCCTGGGGATGGACGTTGCTTTTGATCGTCAGGCTGATTTTTCTAATATGACGGAAGAAGATGTTTTAATTAATGAAGTCAAGCATAAAACCTTTGTGGAAGTGAATGAAGAAGGTACAGAAGCAGCAGCAGCGACTTCTATTGGCATGGTTCTCACCTCTGCGACTATTCCCCAAACCCCCTTTCAGATGGTGGTTGACCGTCCCTTTTTCTGTGCGATTCGCGATAATCAAACGGGAACGATTTTATTCATGGGTTCCATTCGAGAACCCAAGTAGAAACCAGAAATATCAATGTAGCTTGCTGGCTTAAAGCTCGTTCCATTCAGGTTAGAGTTGTTGTTTTTGGATAAATTAGTAGAAAATAGGGAAATACTCGAAAATGTAATCAGGAAGGGGAAATAATAATGGGAACGGCAACTCTTGTCCCGAACCAGTTCTCACTGGACGACTTTATGGTCAATCCTCCTGAGAAAATGGAGTGGGTGAATGGTCAACTGGTGGAAAAAAACGGTATGACACTCAAACATGGTGAAATTCAACTGAAGCTAGGTCGTTACTGGGACGATTATAAGGAGTCCAGTGGACAAGGTGGAAAAGTTTATACTGACGTGCCTTGTCGCACCAATAAGCAGGGACGTTCTCCGGATGTGGCATATCTGACCCCGGAACTGGTGGCGCAGTTTGGTAATGTGGCTACGTTGCCTCAGAGTTTTCCCTTGTGTGCTGAGATTGTTTCACCAACGGATATAGCCGAAACGGTGTTGCTAAAAGCACAGGAGTATTTAGAGTCGGGGGGTGAAGAAGTTTGGCTGGTGTTTCCGGAGAGCCGCTGGGTGATGGTGATGACGGAAAATCAGGGGTTGATGTTTACATCGGGTCAAGTTGTGAGTACACAGAAAGTCTTACGGGGTTTTACCCTGTCCGTGGATGAATTGTTGGCGTAAACGGCATCCTTTCCCATCCCCTCATGTTTCTCTATACACTATAGAAGTAGGCATTTTGCCAGCGTCACTCGTATCCTAGAAAAGGGTTCTTGCGTACTTGAAGGAGCATCAGTTATTATGCCTGACTTCGGAAATCTGGTTCAAAAAGCGTTTTATCTGGGTGTTGGTTTAGCCTCGTATGCGAGTGAGAGAGCCGGGGGAACAATCGGGGAACTGCGAACTCAAGCTCAAAAGCTGGCAGATGAACTGGTGGCTCGTGGTGAAATGACCACTGAAGAAGCTCGCAAGATGGTTGATGATATGGTGCAACAAGCTCAACAGCAGCAGCAATCGGCTCAACCTCCGCAACCCGACAAGACGGGAACTGAACCCCGCCGGATTGAAATTATTTCTGACGACGAGGAGCAAACCGCTAGCGAAGAGCAGAATATTGACGCTATGCGCCAACAGGTTCAGGCGATGCAAGAGGAACTGCGTCGGCTCAAGCGGGAATAATAGAGCCATGTAGAGACGTGCCATGGCACGTCTGGAAACAGGGAGAGAATCAGTCCCTACATTTAAATAAGTGAAAACGTGCAAATTTAACGTAATCGCGGAAGTCCTCACCCTCAACAATAGTAGGGTGAGGATGGACAGCGGAAAATTGAGGCACGAAATTTCCAAATTACATGATTTAAACTCTATTTTTTAGTGTTATAATAACAGTAACCCTCCTAGGTCTACATGGTAATGCATGGGCTAAAGATGGTTGGGCTAGGTGTGATAGAGATGTAGTCCTTGCGCGTTAATGAACTCGACCACCGTTCGTGAAAGCGTCCAGAAAAGAATAGCGCAAGATGTCTAATGGCATTATCCGGTTAGAACTCTAACCATAAACCGCGAAAACCAAGCGGACTAACAAAATATCACTGTCTGCGGGAGGCGGACGGCTGCCTGTTGATGCTGAGTAAGACCATCACCGGATTTAGTTCCGGACTTTCTCGTTGCTGAAAGTACCCAACGTGGCATCGGCGGATGAAACGGGAAATCCCGTTCGCGTAAGCGTGGCGTAAGCCAAGACGAATAAAACCGTCCTTGTTTTTAGAAGTTGGAAGCTCCAACTTCTAAAAACAAGTTGGGGTACTTCACTACACGACAGCTTAATCTAACTTGTGTGGGTGGTGGTGTCGGCAAAAACTATTCGACTCAACCCCTCACGATTAGCTATTGTTGTACTATCCTAAACAAACACCTCCCTTAGCCATGACCTGACCTCTAGCTAAGCGAGGATTTGCCCAACTAGGAGAAGTTTTTACTATCCGTTCCCCTATGGATGAGTGGTCTAAAAGTTTTTTGGAATCCCTGGAATCATTGGTAGATATAGTCGATGAGGTTGTCGTGGAAATTGCGGATATCATCGAAGACTTTGCTGAAGAATGGCAAAATACCATTGGTGCAGAAATAGATAAATGCTTAGAGGATATCTTTGAACCAATTCTTGAGATCTATTTGGAGTATGACGAGATAGATATTACTAATGAGCCTGACATGGGCTTTACCTATCCCGTAGATCCCACACCCGAACGACATCCTGCTTGTATCGGTTGTAGTCATTACCACGGTCAAGTCTACGGGGGAAATTTATTAGTCTGTGGAATGCATCCCTATGGTTGGGATGGTGAAAATTGCCCAGACTGGGAATCGAATCCTTCAATCTATGATGACTTTAACCCGTTTTAGCTTATCGGCGAGAAGCCTCACAAGCTGCACTTTTGTCATGGGTAAATAACAAATAACACATAACAAATAATCCTCTTCGCTGCTTATGACTTATCCCCCAACTCAGAACTCTGCTGTCTCAGATGCACCGACGATGAAATATGGCGAACGTGCCATTACTGAGGGACAGCTAATCACGTTCCCTAATCCTCGGATTGGGCGTCGTTACAAAATTGATATCACGTTGCCAGAATTTACCTGTAAATGCCCCTTTTCAGGTTATCCCGACTTTGCCACCATCCATATCCGCTACGTTCCCAATGAGCGGGTGGTAGAACTCAAAGCGATTAAACTGTATATCAATAGTTTCCGCGATCGCTATATTTCTCACGAAGAATCTGTCAATCAAATTTTGGATGATTTTGTAGAAGCCTGTGACCCCTTAGAAGTCACGATCAAAGGCGATTTTGCCCCACGGGGGAATGTACACACCGTCATCGAAGTCCAACACCAGAAAGAGGAGAAGCAGAAGAAGCCGAAAAAGCAAAAGAAGCATGAGAAGAATTAGATCCTTGACGTCTTGAAGAAGATAAAAGTATCAATTACGATTTTCCGGATTTGTTGGTTCTCCTGATAACTCTGGTGAGGCTGAAGGGGGTGGAACCAACTCTGGAGTCAACGGCGAAGCAGGTGGAGAGGGTGAGGCGGGTGAGACATTGGATGGAGATACAGAAGATTCAGAGGGCGTGCGGAATGCCCACCAAATCGCTAGGGCTAGGATACGCGATCGCACTTACGGCGGCTCCTATCTTGATCCAGGTGTATCGAGTATGGGGTGTAAGAGATGTCACTATTTGAGTCTCTTACTACCCAAACTAAACCTACCGACTCAACCGATGAAACTATCTACAAATCCATTTAACGAGATATAGGAATTCCGACGCCGTTTTTCAATTCTAGGGTTTGTGCTGGCAATGCTGGCGACTCAAAATGCAAGGGATTTACCCTCTCAGATGTCAGAGTTGACGCTAAAAATTGGGCGGTAACTTGAGCAACATCCTGTTGAACACAATAGATGAGTCGTTCGCGTAGATCAGGCATAACCGCTAATGCTCTTGTCCAATCTGGAATCTGAGCGCCTACTGGATCATTAAAATACTGCTCACCTGCGTGTAAAATAACCTGTTCAAAACATTCGATCGCGATTTCCTCTTGGTGGCGATCATAGAGTAAATCGTTGAAGCGAGCATCGAGAAAATACTTATGGGTGAAGCTTTGAGCTTCCTGGCGGAATTTGACGCGCAGCGCATGGATATGATCCATGGTAATCACCACTTGTTCAGTTTCGGTTAAGGTTCGCAGGATGGAACAGAAAATATCGCGACACATTTTTTGCAACCCCGAATTCACATCTTGACCCAAGGGTTGATGTTTATGGTCAAAAATACCTAAATCGATTTGGGCAATCTGTTTGGGTGCCGTAGTGCGATAAACTTCGGCGAGGAAGCCAATTTCTAAGCCCCAATTTGCCGGAATGCGCGTGTGTAGGGCTAAATCGCTAGTCAGGGCAAATTCACCGGCTAGAGGGTAGCGATAAGCACTCAGGTAGCGTAAGTAGTTCTTTTCGCCGAACACCTCCCTTAAAACATTGAGTAACGGCGCAACGAACAAACGCACCACTCGTCCATTAAAACTTTGGGGATAATTGCCTAAACGGGTATAGTAGGCTTTATTAAAGGCAATGCCGAATTCCTTATCCAGCAGGGGATAAAGCAGTTTGAGTGGATAGGAGCGGTCATAGGTAATAATATCAGCATCATGGAGTGCGATCGCATCAGCACTCAGAGACGCTACGCCTAACCCTAACCAAACCGCTAACCCCTTTCCCTTAAACTTCAGTAAATCCAGCCCCCTATCCCGCACATCGGCTAGAAGCTGAGTGACTCGTGGACTATTTTCCCAAAGAATTAGGGTAGTTTGCGGTAGGGTTTGAAAAAATTGTAAGGTTTTAGCATAATCAGTCACTGTTGGCGCATTCACACAAACGATAACAGTCTTGACGAAAGCGCAAGCGGCGAGATGATCACGAATTTTAGCTAACGCGGGTCTTTCGAGTTCCTCGTAGAGCGCTGGAATTAAGACAGCCGTGGGAGATTCATCACTTAAGCGGGTTAATCTGGTTAAGAGAGCATCCAGATTACAGCCAAAGTCGTGAATCGTTGTGATCAATTCTTGCTTATAGTCCATCAGACTAGGGACACCTCTGCACAACCGTCTGATTATTCAATTAATTTGAGAATTATGCTGTGATAATCTATACAAACTGGGAACAGGCTCGTAGTAGGCACGAAGCGTGCCATCAACCTACTCCTTTCGAGCTCTAAAAATACCTACACTCTTGAAGCAGGGGAAGCCGGGGGAGCAGAGGGAGCCGGGGAGAGGAAAATAGGTAATCTTCTACCGGGGAGGGAGTAGTTATTTCCCGATGATCTGTTTTGGAACGTTATGTCAACTATTTCGAGTTACGCATCAAGTGGTAACAAACTTGACTAAACCCGCCCTTGGGGGAGAAAAAATTAAATTAGAGCTAAGAGCGAGCAGTCTTGGAACCCACCCTCACCATTTTGGCATATAGAGTCAAGGGTAAAATTTCATCCCGGCGATAGATATAATTTTGCCTGTAAAATAGATAATATTTTTGCATTATCAAAGGGAATACTTTAGAGCAAAATATTCTTATGTCTCAAACACGGAATGCAGGTAACGAAAGTAGTTGGATTGAAAAATTAGCTATATTTGGGTACATAGCCAAAGGGATTGTATATGCCATTGTTGGCTTATTAGCGTTACAAGTAGCATTGGGCAACGGCGGGAAAACCACAGATACCAAAGGTGCTTTAAGCACAATTGCTGCCCAGCCATTCGGTCAGTTTATGTTAGCGGTAGTCGCCTTGGGTTTAATTGGATATGTAGTGTGGCGTTTCGTCCAAGCGATTCAAGACCCTGACCAGAGAGGCAAAAGTAATGATGCTGACGATATTGTCAGGCGTATTGGTTACGGAATTAGTGGTTTGATTTATGCAAGTTTAGCCTTCACTGCGATTCAAATCGTTGTGAAGGCGAATCAGAGTGCTAGCGGTGGAACTACAAAGCAAACTTGGACAGCCCGCCTGCTTGCCCAACCCTTTGGTCAGTGGTTAGTAGGTATAATTGGGGCAATTATTATTGGTTACGGCTTTTACCAATTCTATAAAGCTTACAAAGCTAAATTCCGCAAAAAAATGAAGTTGCATGAGATGAGTAATACTGAGGAAACATGGGCAACTCGTGCGGGAAGATTGGGTTTAGCGGCGCGGGGTGTAGTCTTTGTGATGATTGGTTTCTTTGCAATTCAGGCAGGTCTTCAGTATGATTCTAGTGAAGTCAGAGGACTCGATGGAGCGTTAGAAACACTGACTCGACAACCTTATGGAGCTTGGTTATTGGGAATTGTTGCCATTGGTTTAATTGCCTACGGAATTCACATGTTTGCCCAGGCACAATATCGGCGCATTCGAGTGTAAACTCACTACTATTTGGGATGGTCGAACCCATCGATCAAAACCTTTTTAGCTGAGTAAATTGCTGTCTGTTGTCTGTTATTGTTGTTTTTTTTATAGAACGAGTATCATGTACTTGATTGTCTTAGGCGCAGGACCGGAGGGGGCTAGCTTAATTGACTTAGCCCTCAAAGATGGTCATGAGGTCGCCCTGATTGAAGAAGATGTAGAACGAGCCAGAAAGGTTCTCAAAAGCCACGATATTAATGTATTTCAAGGGGATATTGCCAAGGCTGATCTCCTGGAGGAAGCCAGCGCGGATCGGGCTGATGCCCTGATCGCCGCCACGAGTGATGACTCCGCTAATCTCATGGCGATGTTTCTGGGCAAAGAGTACGAAATTAAGACACTGATTAGTATGGTCAATCATTCAAATCATCAGTCTCTTTTTGAACGTTTGGGAGTACATGTTCTCACTAATCCAGAAATGATTATTGCCAATTCTCTCTATCGGATGATGGAAGATTCTGACAATGACTAAAAAGTAACTCAAAACTCGGTCGGGGCGGGTTCATTCCTATCCGGGTGATGCAATAAACGATAATAGTGAAACCCGCCCCTACACAAAACTCAAACCTATTGGTTATCGTGAATCAACGTATTAAAACAATCCTGCGTAACGTAGGTTTATTTCTTCATGTCCCAGGAATTATGGCATTAGTGTCTCTACCTATCGCCATTTTGTTGGGTGAATATTATGCAATACTGCCCTTCTTCTGGACAGCATTAGCGTCATTAGCGGCGGGACAAGGGCTTTATCGTCTGTTTCGTCATGCAGAAGCCTCACGCCTACCTCATGCATTGGTGGCTGTTGCCCTCAGCTGGGGATTAATTCCCTTTTTTGGTGCTATCCCATTGATATTAATTGCATCTCATTTAGCTAATGTTACTCTTCCTTCCATGACTATGCTGAATTTACAGGAACCCTGGAATGCCCTATTTGAAGCGTTTTCCGGGTTTACCAGTACAGGACTAAGCATGGCACTGCGCTCGAGTGATTTGCCACGTAGTATCCAGTGGTGGCGTTCCTTTATGGAATGGATTGGCGGCGTGGGTGTGATTGTGTTGATGGTTTCAGTCTTAGAACCCAGTACTGATGCTTATCAACTTTACTATGCTGAAGGACGCCAGAAGCGAATTGGTTTAACTGTCCAAGAGACGGTACGTCACATTTGGTGGATTTATCTCCTATACACGGTGGTAAGTGTCGTCTGGTTGCGCTTAGTCGGAATGCCGTGGTGGGATGCGCTGAATCATGGCATGACTGGCATTTCAACGGGGGGGTTTGCCATAACTGATAATAGTATTGGTTCCTATAGTCCCCAAATCCAGTTAGCTGTTATCCCGATCATGATAGCAGGGGCGATTAGTTTTCCCATTCACTATCAACTGATTCGCCAGCGAAAGCTATCAGCATTCTGGCAAGATACTCAACATCGGGCGCTGTGGATACTGCTAGCTTTGGGTATCGTGGTGATGGTACTCGAAGACTATTGGTTTAGAGGTCAAATTTTTTGGATTGATAGTATATTCCAGTGGGCTTCAGCCTTGGGAACCTGTGGTTTTAGTACGACAAACTTACGATTGTGGAGTCCCACAACTAAACTCTTATTAACGTTCGCTATGATTTGCGGTGGGGCTTCCGGTTCTACAGTCGGTGGGTTAAAATTGACTCGAATTGTATCGTTGTTTAAGGGGATTGTGTGGCGCTTTCAACGCATTACCCTAAAACCCCATCAGATGATGCGTTATGTACTAGATGGCGAAGTCATTAAGGAAAATGAAGCGAATCGTCGGATTGAGTCGGCGGCTGTTCTGGCAATACTCTGGGTGAGTTCAATTGCGATTGGTGTTGTAGTTTTAGTCCATATCGTCACACCTCAGTATAGTTTAAGTGACATTATCTTTGAAGCCGCATCAGCCCTCGGAAGTGTCGGCTTATCTACTGGAATTACCCATCCTAATTTGCCTTGGCTAGGTAAGTTGACGTTGATTGTCTTGATGTGGATGGGACGTTTGGAGATTATTCCCGTACTGCTTTTGCTGTCTTGGCCCCTAGGTGGCTTAGGCAAGATGATTGGCAGAAAAATTCATCGGATGTAACAAAAATTACACAAGTTCCCTCTCCATGGTAGTAGGGGCAATTCATGAATTGCCCCTACTAGTAGCGTCTGCTTTGTCGGTAAATTTAGGCAAACAAATTAGTCAATTTTTTTCTTGATTTCCTCTTTGAGATTCTCTACCGAATGTCGCACTTGAGCTTCTGCTTGTTTCGCTTTACCTTCCGCTTTATCTTCTGGATCGCCCGTAATCTCTCCCATGGCTTCCTGGGCTTTCCCTTCAATATTTTTGGCTGTGGCTTTCATCCGATCTTCAGTACTCATAGTGATATAATTATGAAGTTCTACATCCTCAAGCATATCAAATCAGCTAGACTTGTACCTCTAGCTTGAGAAGTATTTCTTGAGGAATACGTATTTTTATAGATGGCATTGTTAATCAGGAGCTAATACAATATAATATGCTTAACTCCCTCGATCAATCAATTGAGCTTATTTTTCATTAAAGCACAGTAAAGCTCAAATAAAAGCCTGCATAATTTTTTTTAGGCAGTAATTACTCACTATGACTCGTTCCGCGTGCCTAATTTTTAATCCTGTTGCTGGTCAAAGAGACCCCGACGAAGATTTAAATAAAATCGTTAATATTTTGAAGCCAGAAATTGAACTCGATGTTCAATTCACCACGCCCGAAAAGGATGCGGAGCAACTGACGAAAACTGCCGTTGAGCAAGGTGTTCAGATGATCATCGCTTCTGGAGGTGACGGGACTCTCTCAGCTGCAGGTGGCGCAGTGGTAGAAACAGGTATCCCCTTGGGTATTATTCCCCGAGGGACGGCTAACGCCATTGCTGCAGCGTTGGGAATTCCTGACACGATTAAAGCAGCTTGTAAAATTATTTTAGAGGGAAAAACCAAGAAAATTGATGTAGCCCGATGTAATGGGAAGCCGATGGTACTGCTAGCCGGAATTGGTTTTGAAGCTAAAACAGTTGAAGATGCAGATCGAGAGCTAAAAAATAATTTTGGTATGCTAGCTTATGTCTTATCAGGACTACAAAAGCTCGGTGAGTTGGAACCTTTTGAGGCAAAGATTGAGACAGACGAGAATACCGTTACCATTACAGCAGGAGCAGTAACGATAGCCAATGCAGCACCGCCGACATCAATTTTAGCTCAAGGACCGGCTGGTATTGTTTATGACGATGGACTTCTTGATTTAACCGTCGTCACACCCAAAAATCAAGTCAATGCAATTAGCGCCTCTTATGAACTCTTGCTATCGGCTATTTTTGGGGAAAGTGCCAAACATGAGGCTATTAAGTATATCAGAACTCGCTACGTTAAAGTGACCGCGAAACCTCCCCAAAAAATTGCCCTGGATGGAGAAATTATTGGCGAAACTCCAATTGATGTGGAATGTATTCCTGGAGGTTTAACGATTTTTATGCCGACGCAGGAAGACTAATATTTGAGGGTATTCCTGATTGGCTAATAGAGGGGGATCATGTCAGGGAAAGCACATAATGTTCAAGAATAGCGATGGCGTTGGGTTACTCTACCCTTCGGGAACTCCAAAGGAGTACGAGAAGGCTGACGCTCCTTGCGTCGCTATCGCTGCGCGTCACACCTACGTACCTCAAACCAACCTACTCTCGTTGACATGCACCCAATAGAGGTGGCGAAAGACTACCATTCAAACAAGCTAAACTATTGGTTCAAAAAAAGATCGATATAAATAAAACAGACGTGCCATGGCACGTCTCTACAGGATGACGGTATTAGGCGTATCTTTCTTCATGTTTGACAATGACCCAAACCGCATGAATGGAACCCGGAAGCCAAGCTAACAGGGTCAACAAAATGTTAATAAAAAAGGCTGAACTAATTCCTGTGGTCAGAAAAACCCCCACCGGTGGAAGAAGGATTCCTAAAACTATTCGGAGTAATTTCATAATGATTACTAAAGTAAGTACGTTGGTTACTCTGTAAATAGTAACGGCTATAGTCGGTTATTAGCCTCCATCTGGAGAATGATTTTGTCGTAAAATGAAAATGCAAATACCATAAATTAAGTGCAGCATTGAAAGCCGGAAGCATTCTTATACTAGCTTTTGTGGGACTTGTACCTGGGAGCATGTCAGGGACAGCACAGAACTCTCAAGTAGGTTGGGTAGAGCGTAAGCGTTACCCAACGGGCTCTCCCTGGAGTTGGGTTTCGTTCCAAGGGTTCAACCTACTCTCGTTGACATGCTCCCCTTGTACCTCGCAAGGACCTAACCCACCTCAATTTATCAAGAAAGCCAATGTGACAGGCTGTAAAATCTATCTCTATAGAGATGACGAGCAGACATATAAAGATAGATAGTAACAGTAGTATTATTTAACGCTTACCAGCGAGGACAAATTTATGAAGGCATTCTTTTTTACCTTGTTAGCCACAGGCTTGAGCTTATTGGTTGTTGACTTAGTTGTTCCAGGGGTTGACCTAGCCACATTTCCGGCTGCTTTATTAGGTGCAGCATCCATTGGATTGGTGAATTCATTTATTAAGCCAATTCTGTCTGTACTATCTCTCCCCTTGAATATTGTGACACTCGGATTATTTTCTGTGGTGGTCAATGGATTATGTTTTTGGTTAGCCGCCGTGGCTGTACCTGGATTCACCGTTGGTGGTTTACCCGCGTTTATTCTTGGTCCGATTGTCCTATCTTTGGTTAATACCTTCTTGAGTAACTACTTTGCTCAACGAGAACCTGAACTTGAGGTGTAGTCAGGACAATGCTGTATTGAAGAGTCGCCACAGTACCACTTTTAGAGGATGGTCAACAACTCACCGCTAAGTTCTAGCGAACTATAGCGGGAGCTTGTGAAAACAGGCTCTAGTAACAGGCTCTAGTTGACCAGACTAAGTTCTACGAGAACTACGTTATTCAGCTCATGACACCCTAGTATACGTGCCAGTACCATCCTCTGTCGTACAGTTTTAAACAGGTGTAGAGAGTTAAGCCAGTGAGCTGTACCTAACAAGGTTGGATAACATTGTCGAGGCAAACTTTACCAGTAATGAGAGTCTCAAAGTAATGCGAGTTTTCGTTCTAGACAAAAACCT
>NZ_JAVJRX010000074.1:0-9039 GCF_040219735.1 Coleofasciculus sp. G1-WW12-02
AGGTTTTTGTCTAGAACGAAAACTCGCATTACTTTGAGACTCTCATTACTGGTAAAGTTTGCCTCGACAATGTTATCCAACCTTGTTAGGTACAGCTCACTGGCTTAACTCTCTACACCTGTTTAAAACTGTACGACAGAGCCTATAACTGGCACGTATCCTAGGGTGTCATGAGCTGAATAACGTAGTTCTCGTAGAACTTAGTCTGGTCAACTAGAGCCTGTTTTCACAAGCTCCCGCTATAGTTCGCTAGAACTTAGCGGTGAGTTGTTGACTGCTGGGTAAGCTGTTCCGCCAGCATCTGTTATCACCAAACCTTGAGGCTGGCAATAGAGATGCGATCGCGTGGCTCACAGCCGATGGATTGAGAAAACAATGTAACCGATTTAACCTAAAATGAAAATAGGGGATTTGATGATGCACTCTATCCCTTATTACTCAAGTCTTGCACGCCCGGAGCAACAGTCCGCTAGGGAGGCAAAGATGTTGTCGGCAAGGAGGCTAACTCTTCAACAACCCTAACCTAGCTATAGGAGAGGTAGGCGGATTAACCGGAAGCTACCCTACCCTGAAAGATGTCACCGTCAAGCTAGGTTTGACAACCGGAAACAAAAAAAGTTACCTCCCTCGATTCGAGCCAACAAACAGTTAGAGCGTATAGTAGTCAAGGAGCTATTTAAGCTGTTTCCCATTAGTGCCATTCACTATGAATTGGTCATGGCTGATGTGGATAAAACCAGTGGTCGCAAATCGGCTCGGTCTGGCGTTGGCTTCTCTCCAGTCATGGTAGGTCAGCGACAAATGCTAACTTGGCTCTCTGAGTTAGCTCCTGTTAAAACCCATCAAGGATGGCAAAAGGATAAAAACGGAACTAGCCAGCTTAGGCAGTGGCTAGGGCTAGCCAAAGACAAAAAAGACAAGGGTAGTCAGACACCAGAAACACACGCCGTTGATGGCGTCACTTTGGCGGCGTTTGAGTTTATACAATGGCTTGAGTGGCATTCAAGCAATGCTAAACACGGCGGCTGGTGTGGTGATGTACAGGTAACACCTGCACTATTTGCGGTAATCCGTAGACCACCAATTAATCGTAGACAATTACACTTGTGTGTTCCGTCCAAAGGAAACAAACGGCGCAAATACGGCGGCACAGTAACCCGCCATGGCTTTAGAAAGGGAGACAAAGTTGTAGCCGAAAAAGCCGGAAAGACTTACATAGGTTGGTGTTCTGGAGACACCAAAGCACAGGTTTCTGTTTCCGATAGCAATTGGAAACGACTAGGGCAATTTACTGCCAAAAAAGTCCAATTGTTGCAGCGAAGCACGGGATTAATTGTCGTGCATTCAATTGGATTGTCAAATCTCCCCTTATTGAAAGGGTCGATTTGACCTCTATCCCTCCCCGCAAAGATCCGCTGAATGCGGGGTCTCACGAGATACACGATGAAAGTATTGACATCGACTGCCATGACAGCTACGAATTCTTTAAGAATTGAAACAATTCGACGCTATATCTTAGGAAAAATTCATAAATTTATAATTGCTTCTGTGATAAAATTTTGCCGATTTAGCATCTATTATGGAGCTTTTATTGCCCACACAGATTATCCACATCAATAATAGGCTGTTCCGCATTTAGATTAGGATACCTAAATGTCTCAAAGGGAACAGGAAACAGAAAACACAGGATACCCCATTTAAATGCACATCAGCTTAGACAGATGAAGGATCATCCCTTATCCGGAAGGGCGTTGACTGGGTTGCAGTTCCACACCTAGGGAATGTTCGGCAATGAAATCTGGTACTAAATAAAACTCTTGGTTATCCTCAAAGTAAGCTAACAGCCGAGGGATCTGGTCATGAGTGCCAAGCTTTTTGAGGATTTCAGCATCTCTATTAAACAGGCGTCTGGCACTCTGTAAAAAGTCTGGTTCGCTGGTAGGCAGGTTTGAGGTGTTTGACTACATAAGTCGGATTACTAGGTCTGTGGGTGTCTTGTGCCAGATATGTATGACCAAATCCACCTTGTCCTAGAACCTAAACCACTTGGTAACGTTGGTCTAGTAATGCGCCTATCATTATAATATTGATCGCTACCCGGACGTAAACTTTTAGCCTAATCAGCTTTTCAGGCAGAAGCTGTGTTATCCGGATTTTTAGGTTTTCAGCCTCAGATCGGGTACAACGAGGATGTCAACGACTCCCGCCTACTACGCCCTAAGCGGGAGATTGAAAGAGCCAGCTTTCAATCTGACTTGTCTACAACGCCGAGTCTAACGCTGGTAGAGTTGGCTGAATGTTCTCCTAGTTCAGCCCTCTGTAAGACCTCTGGAGGGGGTCGATTTCAGAAAGGACATCTGGTGTTAGATGGTAGTAAGGAGCAAGTTACTTTCAAACTAGAGGATTATCTTTATGGAACAAATACCAGTTATTTCAGCTAAGAGGCATCCACTGATGTCTACGAAACCCTCAAGGGCTAGGCGTTGGCTTAAGGACTGGAAAACTCAAGTTTACCCCAATGACTTGAATATTAAAACAAATAACTGATGGATTATCGGAAAGCTTTTTGCGCCCCACATTCGCTTCCAGGACGTATCTAGGTATGGCTGAACTCAAACTGCGCCTGCAACAAGGAAATACTAAAAAAACGGTGACAGTAAATCAGGATGTATTTACAATTGGTCGCTTACCGGAGTGCGACTTAACCTTGCCCTACGAAGGGGTATCCCGATATCATGCCCGCCTTTTGAAAACGGCAACCGAGAATTGGATGATTAAGGATATGGGGAGCAAAAACGGAACGCTGCTAAACGAACGCCTAGTGACCTCGCCTCAACTGGTGAAAAACGGGGATGTGATTTGGTTGGGGGATGTCAGTCTGGTGGTTGTTTTGGCTGATCCGTCTCAAGGCAAAACAGCCCAAGTAGAACGGATGCCCGCAGAAGCTACGATCCTTCGCAGTGTCAAAGAATTGCAACAGCAATGGATACAAGCAAAAGATAAAGGTGATGATCTTAGCGTCAAGGAAACAACTATTGCTCGCCTCAAAGATTTGGTAGAGATAGCGAAAAGTTTAAGTGCGGCTGAATCCATCGAAGCCATTTTCTCACGGGTAAAGGATGTGGTATTTCGCTATCTCGAAAGCATCGAACGTATCGCTTTATTGGTAGATGTGACGGGTTCAAGGCAACTGGAATTACTCAATGCTGCATCCAGAAACGTCAATCAGCAGCAAACCTTAGCCGAGTCCAGCCATTGGATTAGTCGTAGTATATGTCAAAAAGTCTTCACTGAAAAAGTCGCCATTCAAACGGCAGATGCCCAAGCTGACCAACGCTTTGAGGGAGAAGTCAGTATTCTGTACAAAGGAATTCGCAGCGCGATCGCTGTTCCCCTTTGGGATGAAAATAAAGTGGTTGGGGTACTCTATGCCGATGCCCATCACTCGTCAACCCATTGGACTCAAGAAGGCGAAGAAGACCTCAGCTTTTTTTCTACCTTAGCCAACCTGGTGGCATCCAGTGTACAACGCTGGCTCTTGACCCAAAAACTCACCAGCGAAGAAATAATTCGGCAACGGCTAGAACGCTATCACTCACCCGCCGTCGTTCAACAACTCATTGCCTATAAAACATTACCCGATGGTCGCTTACCTGCAGCCGAAAGTGAAATTAGTATTCTATTTGCCGATATTGTCGGCTTCACCGCGCTCTCAGAACGGTTAAGTCCAGTACAAATTGCCCAATTGCTCAATAGTTTATTTGAGGAGATGCTACAAGAAGTATTTGCTTTTAATGGCACCCTCGACAAATATATTGGCGATTGCATTATGGCATTTTTTGGCGCTCCTGAATCTCAACCGGATCATGCGGATCGCGCCTTGGCTACAGCGAAGGGAATGCTGCATCGTCTAGACAAACTAAATGCTGATGAGGTATTACCGGAACCCTTACAATTAAGGATTTCAGTGAATAGTGGAAAAGCTGTGGTAGGAGATGTGGGGAGTTCTCAACGGGTAGAATATACTGCCTTAGGCGCAACCATTAATCTGGCGGCTCGAATGGAAGCTATTTGTCCACCTGGGGAATGTGTACTGAGTGAAGATACTTATGTTTTACTGACGCACAAGCAAGGGTTAGAACTAATGGACGAGTATCGATTCAAAGGGATTGATCGACTTGTGCAAGTTTATCAAACGAAGCGAAAAACTTGAATTGTATAGCCCTATAACACCAGTAAGCGTAATCAAAATCGATACTAGAATCTCCCAAAAACTGTAACAAAAACTACAAAATTTCCTTTGAGTAGAGACGTGCCATGGCACGTCTCTACTCATTTTAATCGGAAGTTCCCCCCAGAACAAAACAACGGAATGCTTACCTAGAGGGGGTTACAACCATTTTTTGAACCCCGCTCAATGGGTACATTTGTGAAAGCGACTCCTAAAACGGATTCTGAAGTGATCGCTCTTTTTCACCAAGGTAATATGATTGTTGTTTAATTGCAAATTCATTCCATGGCTACGGGTTGAAATAATTATCGCGATCGCATAAAGTAACGATATGGTCTGGCTCGTGTCATCACGCCGAAGCCATAATCGCTACAAGCCTTATAGGATAAGAGGTTCAGCCATCCGATTTGAAGGTTGTACCCAGTACGCTTTTTGCCTATAACCGCTCAAGCCGTTGCTGGATGGGGCTTCCAGCTAGGTGTAGTACATCCGCACGGGGGGAACTTCAGTTTAATAGGGGAGACTGGCTTCTAAATCACTACTCGATTGAGGAGAATAAATCAAGCCGTTGTTTGTAAGTATTGATTCAACTGTCTGTGAACTTACTTGAAAGTGATCACCCGCATCTTCTATAGCTGACTCCGAGTAGTCACTATCTAAATAATCCTGCAAGCTGCTTAGGGGGCAAAGAAACTCCGCAGCAAAGGCACGCTGATACTTTTGTCTTGAGGTTCTAAGGTCTGTGCTGGTAAGCCATGATTCTCCTCTATTGCCATAGAACAAGTAGTCACCAATAAGCCTAGCCAATTCAAATCGTTTTGCAATCGGATGTTTTTTTCTAGGGTGGAAGTTAAACCTATTTTCTTTTAAGGGAACTGCAACTGAGATATGCTGCCGACGTGGAGGAGTCCAAGCTTCATATTCAGATTTCTTTAGACCAAGCAAATCATAAAGTGTGTCGTCGGGTATAGAATTTTCTGGAATATCAATCGCATCACGTAGAAGCGATGCTACTTTATTCCCTCGCTGCCAAGGTGCTTGTGGAGTGTCTGGGCTAACAGAGTCGTCAATAGAAATATCCGGCTTTCCTTTAAGTCCCGATTCTTGAATTTTCTCAAGAATTTCGCTGAGGGGTTTTGCCTCTGATAAATCCTGGCTACAGGCAGGAGCTAATTCTGACAAGGTTTTGATGCCTATCTGTTCAGCAAGATTCAGAGTATCTTTTACGAGACTTTCAGGACACTCATCAGGATCAAAACCCAATTCAGCCTCACAACGACGATATTGACTTGCATATCTATCAGAACGCTCCTCCTGAACTTCTTGCCAAAGGTTAGCTAATGGTGTGTTATCCACTCCCGTTGCGTTCAAACGGCTGATCACAGTCTCTATGAATTTCTCTGCTTTCCGTTCAAATTCATGGAGGTTAATTGGGCATGATCCCTCAAGACCGTTAATATACCTAACGGACTGTTGATCAACAGCCTTAGATGGTGTTGACCATATTTGCATCAATTCAGTATCTGAAGCTAGTATTACCCTGGGCCAAATAAATCCTTGATTGGCAGCAGTAAGTTCATGTGCCATCCTCCAGTCAACTGACGGTTTAGCATTTGTAGGCGGAAGAGGTTCAAAAAGTAATCGCCACCATGAAGATGCTATCCAAGCCGCAAGAGGATAAGCTGAAACAAGAACGGTATCGCGAATTGTTTTAGAGAAGGTATCCTCATGTTGAGTAAGACTTATATCTCCCACTCGTAATCCAAACATACCCATAGTCTGCTGGATTTCGGGCGAATCATTTCCACTTGTAAGCCAGTCAAAGTTAAGACTTAGTGCGTTCACTCCGAATCCTCCATTGCTCAATCACTTCTTCACAGAACGGATCTTCTTTTTGCAGACGACGATATACTAACCAAGTACAAGCAAACTCCCTATATCGTAAAGCTTACGACGAGATTCAGGCGCAGCTTGAGCCAAGTGATTAAGTAGATGTTTTGGATTGACGGCGAAGCCTGACTACCAAATAGAATACTAGCAGAATCACTGCCGACAATAGGCTCACCAATTGATCCCATACATTTATTTTGTTGGGTTTCCGGCGTCAAACCAACCTACAACCAAACTCTCCTTGTAGGGACTTGTGACACAAGTCGCAACTCCTGATTACACCATGACCGCCCCACTGCTAGTCGGACTCGCCGCCATCGCCCCGGAGTAGACTAAACCACGCTGAGTATCCAGGGTGATAATTGCACCATCCCGAATCCTCTGGGTAGCATTCTTAACCCCAACAATGACTGGAACTCCCAAGCGCATACCAATTATCGCCGCGTGACTGGTTAAACTATCTTCCTCTGTCACTACCCCTGAAGCTTTACGCATAGTATCGACAAAATCCGCACTGGTTGACGGAACCACCAAGATTTCACCCGGATTAAAGTTGTTCACTTCTCCAGCACTATACGCCACCCGAGCTAAACCACTCACTGACCCTTTGCCAATGCCAATGCCTTGACCCAGTATAGCTGTCACCACTTCCACTTTAATTAAATCCGTAGAACCCGGAACCCCTTGCAGCGTTCCCGCAGTCATCACCACTAAATCGCCCTCACAGAGTAGCTGCTTTTCCTGGGCGACATTAATCGCGGCTTGAAAGGTTTGACCCGTTGAGGGTAAATCCAACACCAATAGCGGTCGAATTCCCCAAACCAGTTGCAGTTGTCGAGCAACATCAACATGGGGAGTCACCGCCAGAATCGGAGTACAGGGGCGAAACTTGGAGACATTTCGAGCTGTAGAACCCGTCTTGGTTAGGGTCATAATCGCCGCCGCTTGTAACTGTTCAGCAATTTGACCCACGGCTTGGGAAATCGCATTGGGAATTGAGCGGCGGGTATCTTCCATATTCCGCACAATTTCCTCTTGTTCGATACGGGTGGCAATTTTTGCCATCGTCGATACGGCTTCTACGGGATAGTTCCCTACGGCTGTTTCATTGGACAGCATTACCGCGTCGGTTCCGTCTAGGATGGCATTTGCCACATCGGAAATCTCCGCACGGGTGGGACGCGGGGAATTAACCATGCTATCCAACATCTGGGTGGCGGTAATCACGGGAATTCCCAGACGATTGGCGGTGGTAATCAACCGCTTTTGCAAGATAGGCACATCCTCAGCGGGTAATTCTACCCCCAAGTCACCCCTAGCCACCATCACCCCATCGGCGAGGGAGAGGATAGCGTCCATTTGTTCAATGGCTTCGTGCTTTTCAATCTTGACAATAACCGGAACATCTTTCCCCGCGCTGTTAATTAATTCTTTGATTTCCAGCACATCTTGGGGATTACGAACAAAGCTAAGGGCTACCCAATCTACACCTTGGTCTAAGCCAAACATCAAATCCCGGCGGTCTTTATCCGTGAGGGCGCGAATGGAGAGGTAGACACCGGGGAAGTTGACCCCTTTGTTATTAGAGAGCTTACCACCGACAATCACCCGACAATGTAAGGCGCGTTTGTGGCGATTAATCTCTTCCACCCGCATCTCCACTCTGCCATCATCCAACAGAATCGTGGCACCATTGGGGACTTCATCGGCGAGGGGTTCATAAGTGACGGAACTGATATCCTGAGTACCGATTAGGGGTTCACTGGTTAAGGTGAAGCGATCGCCTCGTTCTAGTGTAATCGAATCGTTCTCAAATTTGCCCAGGCGGATTTTTGGTCCTTGTAAGTCTTGCAGGATACCCACAGGTTGATTCAGTTCAAATGCTGTTTGGCGAATCAGGCGAATGCTACGCTGATGGTCATCATGAGTGCCATGGGAAAAGTTTAGCCGCAAAGTCGTGGCACCTGCTTTAATCAATTCTCTTAGCACCTCTGGATGACTGGTAGCAGGACCAATCGTGGCTACAATCTTGGTTCGACGCCGGGATGTGTACAGTTGCATAAGCAGAAAAGGGGATGAGTCAGTAGGTGGAAGTAACGTTAACGGCGGGGCTTATCTTATGTCTTATGTTTTATCTCTTATGTCAGGGGTTGAGGACTTTTTACAGACTGGAATAGAGTTGGGTTGATTTCCACCAACCTACTTAGATCCCAATGGCACTGACCTAAGCCTTTTTAGATCGCCGAAACCCTTGATATCCCGTAGGGTGGGCATCGCCCACCAGCCAAAATTTTAGTACCATTCTACTTAGGTCTCAGTGGAACAGTAACCAATAGGTAGGATGATCAAGAATGGGTCAGCGACAGTCGAGATACATGATTGTATCGCTGTCCTTTGTCATTTGTCATTTGTCCTTCATCTTACGGGTAAGGATTAGTGTAGAGAGGTTCCCTGGCATCTGTCTATAGGGTTGATTGGGGAGACTGGAGAGTGACAGGTGTCTGGCAATTAACCGGGGGCGATGCCCACCCTACTACATCGGCAAGGTTAAAATTGTGGGTAAAATTTTTCTGGATAGCTACTCTCATAAGGGTTTGGCGAAAATACTTGACCAACGTTTTAACCTTGCCAGTGTACTACGGTATATCAAGGATTGCGGCGTATGGAGACATTAGTGTGGCAGGAAATGAAAAAGCTATATGCGAGTTTCTCTTCTCAAATATGGGACGCATAAATCTGGTTCTTCAGGACTTATTATGCTAAAATGTTAGTTAATGCCTGAATAAACACAGTCGAAAAATGAAGAAACAGCTTACTCAACTTCTTAGTTTGCAAGGCGTTATAGTTAAATCTAAAAAAAACCTTGAAAAAGCCTTAGTGTTAGAAGTTGAATCCCAATCGAAAACGCCAGCTTGTCC
>NZ_JAVJRX010000075.1:0-20172 GCF_040219735.1 Coleofasciculus sp. G1-WW12-02
AACTAAAACGGCTCTCCCGTACTTGTGGTGGAAAAGCCTATATTAGTGATAGCTTCCCTAAAAACATTGTTTTGAAAGTCTTGCCCCACAAAGTTTCCAAGAATAATCAGGTTTGCTTATCACCCTAGGTACGGGAGAGCCTCAATAAATCAAACAAAACGCGATCGCGCTGTCTACAATTCCTGTCGCCGAGTAATTGCCATTACAGATTGGCTTCTCCTGCTCCCCTGTACCTGTGCACCTGTACACCTCTTAGCTACCAATACCCAAACGCACCGCCAACGCGGGCGTGAAGGGAATCAATGTTGCCACCATTAAAAACAGCGCCACCAAACCTAAAATTGCTCTCGTATCATCGGGTTCCGTAATTTCATTGAGACTAGGACGCTCCAAAGAACGTTGCAAAAACAAAATGATAATTGCCCAATACAAAATCAATGGATTAGCTGGATTCGCTAGTGCCACAATTCCCAAGATGATCAACGTAGCAATCGTCGTGCCTCGAGCCGTTTTGCGTCCGTAGATAGCTTGAACAACCCGCCCCCCATCTAACTGTCCGGCGGGCATTAAATTCAACGCGCTAATCACTAACCCCAACCAACCCGTAATCGTTAAGGGGTGAACATCAACAATCGGTGCTTGCATAGACGAACCCAAAATGATCCGGGCTAACCCACCAACTAAAACCGAACCTTGGAAAAATTGAGCCGGAACCTGAAAGGTACTGCCTTGATGAGACAAAACCAAGCCCAGCAGCAGCAGTAACACCGACGCAATACCACCCGCCGCAGGTCCAGCTAAAGAAATGTCAAACAAAGCTTTACGGTTAGGCACCAAGGATTCAAAGCGGGTAATCGCCCCAAAGGAACCGATTTGTAAACTGGGAATAAAAAAGGGGAAACTCAGGCGAACCTGATGACGCCGTGCTGCCCACCAATGACCCAATTCATGAACTGCCAAAACTATGCAAATCCCCAAACCCAGAGGTAAGGTTTCCTTAAACCGTTCAGGCGTGGTAAACAAATCAAAATTGAGCAAAAATCCAGCGGCTTCTAAGCTAGTGGCGAGGGTAGACACCAGCAACACCCCTGCCAAAATTTTCTGTGGAATCGTTAGCGGTTGGGGATCGTTGCTACTGGGTAAAACAATCACCACCGGCTTCCCTTCAGGATCTTCGACTAAAAAGAGTCGGTAGCGATCATCCAACCGTTGTTCTAAACTGGCAGATAAACGGGAATGCACCGCCTCAGGCTCACCGCCGCGCAGATTTCCCTTAAATATCACCCCTTCCTGATAGGGAATGGTTTCTGTGGCAAAGAATGTATCGATACCAAAAATCCCCTGGATAGTTTTGAGATCTTCTGGCGAAATGGGTATAACATCAGTTCCTGCCGGACCACTACTGTCGGGTGATGGAGAGGTTGTTGCGGCACTGTCTCCTGGCGACGGCAAATTTTGGCTGTCGCTGGTATCTGATTTCTCATGGAGTAACTGGTTGGCACGCTTGTGCAAGATGGCATCTTCACCTTCCTCCCGCAAACGTTTGCCTAGGAAAATATAGATCCCGGTTGAAACCACCAATAAAAATAAGATACCAACAATATTCAGATAAATTCCGGCAGCCAATAGGACAAAAAATATCAGCCAAGGAACCGTCAACACGAGGGACTGCAACCAGGCGAGGATGCCAAGTTTGCCGTAAGATAGGGCACGCTTAAATCCCCAACCGATGACACCAAGTGCGACAAGGAGAAGTAAAACTGTTGCAGTCGTCTCTGATCCGTTGAACATGTTTAATGAAACTTGTAGCAGCTAGAGGCAATAGTTCTACTGTAGCTGAGTAGGGAAGCTGCGGGAAGTCGCCCTTGATGAATTACTCACCACTGTTCTGATAAGTGAGTAATGCTTGTCTAAGATTGCCTTGCTGTTGACTCAACAGGCGATCGCAGACTGTGGCATCCTCTCCTGTCCAGTGCATCAGTAGTGCCAGTTTAACCCGCCGCCCACTGCTCTCGAGTAAAAACCCGGCTTCGTCTCGGCTAAGATCAGTCAGGTCTTGTAGCATTCTTAAAGCACGGTCATGGAGTTTTTTATTGGTGACCGCGACATCGACCATGCGATTGCCGTAGACTTTGCCCAGTTGCACCATCACACCCGTAGACAGGATATTCAATACCATTTTGGTCACAGTTCCGGCTTTTAAGCGCGTTGAACCGGCGAGAATTTCTGGCCCGACGAGTAAGCGAATATCTAAATCCACCTCATAACTAACTTGTTCGGCGGGGACACAGGCGAGCAAAATTGTCGTGGCGCCTCGCTGTCGTGAGGCTTGCAGCGCCCCGCGCACATAGGGTGTTGTCCCACCTGCGGTAATGCCAACTACGACATCCAGTTCCGTCACCTGACGATGCGCGATCGCTTCGCTGCCGTCTTCTTCTTGATCTTCCAAGTTTTCCGAACTCCGGATTAACGCCCCTGCACCACCGGCGATAATCCCTTGCACCAGTTCGGGTGGGGTACAAAAGGTGGGAGGACATTCAGCCGCATCCAATACCCCTAAGCGTCCGCTCGTACCTGCACCAACATAAAACAGACGCCCCCCTTGTTTCAGAGCTTGCGCCGTGCGATCAATCGCTTGTGCCAGTTGAGTCCGAACGGCGGCGATCGCACGAATTGTTTTCTCATCCTCGCGATTAAACAAATCCACTAACTCTAGCGAGGTGAGTTGGTCTAGATTCTGACTCTGAGGGTTCACCTGTTCCGTTAGCAGATAACCCCGCTCCTCCAACTTTTTCATCGCTTATCTCGTGAGACTCTGGGTTCAGCGAAGCAACCCGGAGAGGAATAGAGGTCAAACCGTGTCGCAAGGGCGCGATAAGGTTTGACAATCCAGGTGAAGGCACGATGATTAACCCCGTGCTTCGCTGCAACAACTGGACTTTTCTGACAGTAAATTGCCCTAGTCTTTTCCAATTAACGTCACTAACTGAAACTTGAGTTTGGGTGTCTCCAGAACACCAACCTATATAAATCTTTCCCGCTTTTTCGGCTACAACCTTGTCTCCTTTTCTGAAGTTATGACGAGTAACTGTACCGCCATACTTGCGTCGCCTGCCACCCTTAGATGGAACACAAAGATGTAATTGTCTGCGACTAACGGGCGGTCTACGGACTACCGCAAACGACGCTGGTGTAATCTGAACACCACCTTCCCAGTTACCATGCTTGGCGTTACTGGAATGCCATTCCCGCCATTGAACAAACTCAAACGTGGCTAAGGTCACTCCATCGACGGCGTGTGTCACTGGTGTAGAGCAAGCTTTGTTTTTCTTGTCTTTGGCTAATCCCAACCACTGTCTAAGCTGGCTAGTTCCGTTACCGTCTCTTTGCCATCCCTGATGAGTTTTAACTGGAGCTAACTTAGATAGCCAAGTTAGCATCTGTCGTTGCCCTACCATTACCGGAGAGAAGCCGACACCAGAACGAGCAGACTTGCGACCACTGGTTTTGTCCACATCAGCCATGACTAACTCATAGTGAATGGCGCTAACAGGGAACAACTTAAACAGCTCTTTAACCACCCGCAACTCTAACTGTTTATTAGCTCGAATCGAGGGAGGTAGTTTAGCTTGTCTACGATTCTCAAACCGCTTTTGACGATGACACCGCTCAGAGTAGGGTAACTTTCGGTTAATTCGTCTTCCCCGTCTTGCTCGACGTATGACTCGCCGTAATTCCATCCGTTCTTTAACCGTTTTGAACGGTAGAACTAGATGAGCCATCCAGAGGGTGGCAAGCTTTGATTGAACGGCGGCGCCTGAGTAGCATTTGCCTGGGTCTATTCCTATGGCTATCGGCTGAGTGTTCTCCCCTGTTTCAAAGGTTAACTGAATGGCAAAACATTCTAAATCGTTATGCACAACTTTAGCTTTACCTTCTTTTAACCAACGTCTAGCACGACTAGCTTTGGTTGGCATCAAGGGTTTACCTGACTTTGATAGAACTGGTACTCGTAACATGGAGATAATCCTCACGAGTTAAGTTATCAGTTATCAGTTACCAGTTATCAGTTACCAGTTATCAGCCAATTACTGACCACTGACCACTGACCACTATGTCCCTTCCCGCATCTAAACCAAGATGTCCTAACTTGCAGGGCGACTTGACAAAAAGCCTTAAAGATAACTTGGACTAGGGAAGTATCCAAGAGTTTGTACCAGGTTTAGACTCTGTGCGGTATTCAACGGTTTAAATTGCCGTTTGTCCGGCAATCCCTAACCAAAGAGCGATAGCTAGGTTAGGGTTGTTGAATTACTTCACTATAATTCCGCTTACAACAATCCCTCTAGCTGACGGCGAATTCGATCCAGATCAGAGATCTCTGGTTCTTGAGTTGGCGCAGCATCGGCTTGCCAGTCCGTTTTTTCCACATTTTTTTCCGGCGGTAATGCCAACATCCCGCTTTCAACTAGCTGGCAATCATAACCGGCACTTTGGCAGAATTCTTCAATTTCCTCAACCTCCAGCGCTTCCACAGAGGAGCTAGGGAAATCCTGGGCTTCTAGCATCCCGCCAAAACGGATCGCGTCGTCCTCTGACTCAAACATTAACACCACATTGCGATCGCCGATTTGCAGGGTGTGAATCCCCTCGTTTTCTGTACGAGCATTGAATAAGAGAACATAGACTTGTTTTGGTGCAATCATAACCTGTTCAGATGGGAGTGATCGACAGACAAAAAAATCGTCTTTACCCAGAATATCGGTTTAATACCCAATCTGCTTTTATTGTCCCCTTTATCTTTAAACCTTCTGCCTTGGAGCCTTTTCCTATGGGGGAAGCCCTGGCTCTTCAGAGCAGGGAGGAACACCAGCCACTCGACCATAACGAGCGATAAATCTCTGGCTTGGGTTCTGTTGATGGCACAACCACGCCCACATCTGATCGCCGCAGCAGAAGTGCCACCACTCCCCCGGATGGCGCTGAAATCCTGCCTTTTGCATGATATCCCGTAACAGTTGCCGATGGGCATGATAGGGGAGTTGCCACTCCTGGGCGTAGTAATCTGGATGAGATCGGGGTGAGAGTTCGTCAATCTCCGAACCCATGTCAATCGTCTCACCCTGGTGATTAACTAGAGTAATATCCACGGCTGCACCGGTACTATGAGGCGGTGGGGTTAAGGGGTCAGGACTCGGTAATGCCCAAATCTGATAAACTTGCTGCCAGATCATCTGGCGTTGTGTTTCCGATAGAGTCGCTGGGTTTAGGTTGTGCGATCGCACAACTTCAGCGAAAGTATGGTTGACCATAAATTGCTGAACCGCTACAGGACGATAGGCATCAAAAATTAGGATACGCCAACCCGGACATCGCTGTTGCAGGTCATTTTGAGCTGCAATTAATGCCTCTAACACCGTCTGGCGCAAATGATAGGGAGACGTTTTCCCATAAGGAGCGCCCAGTTTTTCATAAGGATGAGGGGATTCCACCGCGAACTGCTCCAAGGGTATGGGAACGAGGGGTTCTCCACAGTCTCGAATCAGAATCTGGTAATAGGGTTTCATCATGATTTGTCTTTGGTCATTAGTCCTTTATTTTCTAGCACCGCCATCAGACTAATAACTCAAGACAGGTACAAAAAATCCCCTGACCGTCAGAACAAGCGTTCAGGGGCTAAAGAATACAGTGTTTCCTTTTAGAACATATCCAAATCAAAGAGCAAAATAATCAGTATATTTCCGGAAATTTGGCAGCTAGTTCCTTTGTATCACCGTAGAATCACGGAGAAGTTTGTGTCTCTTTGTAAAGAAATGTTAGATTTATTAAAGAATGCGGACTGTCAGAGTAAGATCAGCTCAGCTATGGTTAACTAAGATCAAGTTTGAGAAAGCATAAAGAAAAAGGACTTACGCTGAGACACGGAGATACTGCTTAGATAACTCAATGGCGTAAGCCCTTAATAAGTCGTATGTGCTTAACTACTATTGTGTATTTCTACTTAGGTAATTTCCTCCGCAATAGTTATGATTCTTAATACGCGATTTAGCGGATTTATCTCTCTCGGCAAGAAGCGTCAAAACTCTCACACTTAGTCAGGGCGGGTTTAGTTAAGTTTCACCGACAGTGCCAAAACGTTATCTGTAAAACCCGCCCCTACAGATCGGCTGTTCCCTCTGCTACTTCTCTATCTGCACAGCTACTTACCCCGCTTCCCGTCTCCCCTCTTATTGTTGCAAGTCGCTTCCGGAATCGGATCGTAACCCCCCGGATGAAATGGATGACAGCGTAAGATGCGCCGCAGTGCGAGGATACTCCCACGCCACACTCCAAAGCGTTCAATGGCTTGTAGGGCATAGGTTGAACAGGTTGGGTGAAATCGACAGGTTGGCCCAAAGATAGGGGAAATAAAGGTTTTATAGCCTCGAATTAGCCAAATTAATAAAATTTTCATCATTACAACTTGATACTATGATAATGTATTGCCTAAATCTTCACAACTCGCCATTCATCCCGTCGCGCTCAAGGGAGGGTCTTCTGGCGGATCGCTCAGATAAGGCACTCCTGTGTTATTCGTGTTAACTCTTGCTTGACTCAATACCTTGGTTTGAATCAATTCCGGCGTTATGGCTCCAGATTAGTATTGTGGCACTGGGGCTAGGTGTGATTGTGCTATCCGCTGAGACACTCCATCGTCACACTTCGACCAGTTCAGAATTAGCACGCAAAGTGGTTCACATCGGTACAGGCAATGTTATTTTAGTGGCTTGGTGGTTACAAATTCCCGCCTGGGTTGGTATAGCCGCATCCATCATCGCTAGCGCGATCGCACTCTCGTCGTATTATGTGCCATTTCTGCCCGGTATCAACAGTGTAGGACGTAGAAGTTTTGGCACTTTCTTCTATGCTGTGAGTATTGGTATCCTCATCGCCTGGTTTTGGTCGCCCCATCAATTCCACTATGCTGCCATTGGAATTTTAGTCATGACCTGGGGAGATGGACTAGCGGGACTGATTGGTCAGCGATTTGGGCAGCATAAGTACCAAATCTGGGGGATGACAAAAAGCTGGGAAGGTTCTGTGACGATGACTCTCATCAGCTATGGGGTCAGTTGTTTAATTCTATTTGGCGTCCAGGGTAATGTTTGGCAAACCTGGTTAGTGCCTATAGTTGTCGCGTTAGGGGCTACCGCTTTGGAAATGTTCTCGAAGTGGGGCTTGGATAATCTTACCGTACCTGTAGCCAGTGCGGCTTTGGCGTTTTACCTTCATCAACTGTTTCCTCTAGTTTGAGTTTGATGATCATAATCTACACATTTTGTAATATATTGTTAATATAGTTAAAAAATCATCCTCTAGACAGATCACGTTTTACAACACTTTCTTGCCAAACGTAGATATAGCATGAACTTCTTCAATCCCACAGAGCCAATTATTCGTATCAAACAGCACGAACTCGACTACCAAGACCGTCAAGGATTGTTACGCCTGCATTGGCAACTCGGACACAAGACACTGCTATCTGCCTTTTATACCCGTATCGACCAGGTATTCCTGTTCTGGGGTCTAATTTGTGCCATGATTTTCATCACCGCCCAATTTTTGCCGATTAGCTGGAAACTCCAAGCGGGACTTTGGTCAGGACTCACCCTAATGGGCATCGCAGCGATGGTATTACTCACTAACTTTTGGGTAAAAGTCGAACGCCTCAACTGGTTACTTTATTTTTGGGGAGTCCTTATGGTGGGTGGTGTCATTCTCACCGATTTGAGCATCTTCCTGGGTTGGGGACATGTGTTGATTCGCCTTTGTCCTCTATGGTTGGGATTGTGCGCTGTGGGTTACCTAGGGACAGGAATAGGGATGCGATCGCGTGCCTTTACCCTAGCAGGTATCATTCATTTACTGGGTATTGCTCTTTTAAACTATGTAGGGGGATGGCAGTTTCTCGCCACGGGTATCGTGATGAGTGCCTCTCTACTGATGTTTGCCGAAACTCAGTGGGATATGCGTCCTCCCATTGAGTACAAGTTGTTATCCCTAGAACAACGACAGTTCAATCAACAGCAACATCAATTGCGTCAACTCTCCTTGTAAACCCAAAACTTCTACTCTTTTAGATGGATAGCAAATTGTTGTCCTTTATACCTGACGAGCGATAACCTGAAAGGGTTTAGCCGCTACTATAGGAAATAACAAAGGAATTGCACCGGATTGGAAGTTTTGCCGCAGTGATCCATTTGTTGTACATCGAAGGAGAGCGACGTCAGATGTGCAAACGGTGTAACCAAATTGCTGAACAAAGGTGGTGTGAAGTTTTTGTCGCTTCCTTCACTTTGTTACTACCAACGGGAGACTAAACTCTCCATCAGAGCGGTCGAAGGTAGTAGAAACCTAGTGGTCAGCTTCTCAAATAAATTTCCTTTTAATAAATACCTAAATAAAAGTTGGTGAAGAAACTTAACATTCTTCACCAACTTAACTTTTTTAAATGAACCCATGAATAGTTACCAAACCAACTTTTTACCGATTTTCTTTTCTAGGTTACCAATCCGCTCCTCTGGGTTTGTGGAAGGGTTCACCACTGAAGGGTTGTACGCCTGTAGACGGATAAGCATCGTCGCTGGGACCAAAAATTCTGACAACCGCTTCCGATATATATTGGGTCATGTCTGCAAACAGTTTGGAAATATTCATAACATCCTCCTAATAGAGTAAAGCTCAGTCAGATTTAAATTGATGTATTCGTATGCAATTCACTTGTTAATTATGAGGGATGCGCCACAGAAAAACAGTATTTTGCAACATTTATTTGATTATGTTTGCAATACTTTTCCTAAGGTTCAGTCAAACGCCCGATTATTCGCTATTTGTATAAATTTTCGTTTACATCCTTGACATTCTGTAATAATTTGTTGCACCCTTTCCGGAAAAGCCCGACATCCCCTACGAAGTTTGTCCCAAGTCCAGTACCTGTTAGATAACTATTTTTGGTGATTTCTACTATAATTGGGGCAACTGAACTGATTCCTGTACCAGGTCGCGGTCAGAGTACTAATTCCTTATAGTACAGCATGGCTTCCCTGCTTTCCCTTTGTGAACGCGGCTCGCGGCAATCTCCGGCTTCAACGAAGTAAGCCGGAGAAGGATAGCGGACAGGCGAGGGATTCAACATCCCGAAGCCTGTCAAATTGCTAGACTTTTGATAGAATAGTAGCATGAAAACACGTCGAGTAACCTACAGATTATATCCCAACAAATCTCAGTGTGACAAGTTACATTGGGCTAGAAAAATGCATGGCGAACTCTATAATGCGGCTATCGCAAATCGCCGGACGCAATACAAACACTTTGGTCATTCTGTAGATTATTTTGAGCAACAGAATTGTTTACCTGAGTTCAAGAAAGTTTGGATTGAGTACGCTGAATTAGGTTCTCACACGTTACAAGCTACGTTAAAGCGTGTTGATTTCGCCTATCAGAGGTTTTTTAAAGGTTTAGGGAAATATCCCAAGTTCAAAGCCAAGGGTAGATATGCAGGTTGGACTTATCCAGATAAAGCAAGCTGGAAAGTTTCTTCTAATGGCAAAAACGGTCACTTAGAGCTGCGAGACTTGGGCTTGAAGATTCAGATGAGAGGTCGAGCTAGAACTTGGGGGAGAGCAACAACATGTACGATTTGCTTGAGAAATGGCAAATCGTACGCATCTATTACACTCCAGTGTGAGCCAGTCCGCAAGACAAGTACAGGCTCTATCGGTATTGACCTAGGCTGTAAAGACGCAATAACGCTATCGACAGGCGAAAAGATTGCTAAACCTGACTTTATTAAGGAGGGACACAGAAAGGTCAAGGCGGCATCAAAGCGTTTAAGACGTAAGAGAGCGCCCAACAGGAAGAAAAAGATAAAAGGTTCAAGCCGATGGAAAAAGGAACGCAAGAGGGTTTCTAAACTCCAAAGCAAAGTAGGGTGTCAAAGAAAAGATTGGCTCCATAAAACAACTAGCGATATAGTCAGCGGTAATAGCCTAATCGCTAATGAGCAGTTAAACGTTAAAGGGATGACTCGCCGAGCCAAAAAAGGTAAGCGTAAAAAGCAAAAAGCGGGTTTAAATCGCTCTATCCTTGATGTTGGATTTGGAATTATAGGTCAATTGTTGGATTACAAAGCGGCTGAGGCTGGCGGATTCTATGTTGAGTCCCCGACTCAGAAACTCAAACCGACTCAAAGATGCGCTAAATGTTGGGAAGTAACACCTAAGACCTTGGCTGATAGAGTTCATATTTGCTCTAATCGTGAGTGTAATCATGTTGAGGATAGAGACGTTAATGCTGCCCAAGTTAATGAGATTTGGGCAAGGGGTTTGGAACGAGCCTCTCAAGACGCCGAGCTGCCTAGCGCTACCAAATGCGGAAGTATGCGGCAACTAGGAGCAAGGAAGCGCCAGAAACAGCGACTTACTTCGTTGAAGTCGCTGTAGTTCATTAATAATCTTCAGCAAACCTATGCTACAGGAAGACCAACAACTCACTCTGACTCCAGCCGATTACAGTCTATTGACTGATCTGTATGAACTGACCATGGTAGCTTGCTATGTTGGTGAAGGTTTAGAGAATCGACGCGCTAGCTTTGAGTTATTCGTGCGACGTTTACCTAACGGCTTTGGCTATTTAATTGCCATGGGCTTAGCACAGGCGTTAGATTATCTAGAGAAGCTTCAATTCGATGAATCTCAAATAGAGGCATTGCAGGCAACAGGGCTGTTTGAGCAAGTCCCAGAACGCTTTTGGTCAGTACTCAAGTCAGGACGATTCTCTGGGGATGTTTGGGCTGTACCCGAAGGAACCGCCGTATTTGCCAATGAACCCTTGCTGCGGGTGGAAGCCCCCCTGTGGCAAGCTCAACTGGTAGAAACTTATATTCTGAATACAATTAACTACCAAACCCTAATTGCGACTCGGGCTGCACGGATGCGAGATGTTGCTGGAGAGGATGCCAAGCTGTTGGAATTTGGTGCCCGCCGTGCGTTTAGTCCTCAGGGGTCAATCTGGGCAGCACGGGCAGCATTAGCCGCAGGATTTGATTCTACCTCAAATGTGGTCGCGGCACTGAGGTTGAACCAAAAACCTAGTGGTACAATGGCACATTCGCTGGTTATGGCAATTGTTGCTGTATCTGGGAGTGAGGATGAGGCATTTAGTGCATTTCAACGCTATTTTCCCAGTGCGCCTCTATTAATTGATACTTATGATACAGTTGCGGCGGCTCAACGTCTGGCAAAACAGGTCAAAGCGAATCAGACGAAGGTTGCAGGTGTGCGCTTAGATTCTGGAGATATTGCTGATCTGTCTAAACAAGTGAACTCGCTGCTACCGGAGGCGAAAATCTTTGCCAGTGGTGACATGGATGAATGGGAGATTGCCAAGATTAAACAGGCGGGTGGTATTATTGACGGCTATGGTGTCGGTACGCGACTGGTCACAGGTAAGCCGGTTAATGGGGTGTACAAACTTGTGGAAATGGATGGCATTCCCACAATGAAGCAGTCGAGTAGTAAGGAAACCTATCCTGGGCGCAAACAAGTTTTTCGCCATTGCGTTGAAGGAAAAATTATCAAAGATCGGCTAGCAACTGCATCCGAATCCCCTCAAGAACATGAACATTCTGTGCTGCAACTGATGGTTAAAGAGGGTAAACGCTTAAATCCACCGGAACCGTTAGCGGACATCAAAAAACGCACAGCGGCGACTGTGGCAATGATTCCTGATTCAATCCGTCAACTTGACGATCCCCAGCCTCTACAAGTAGAAATTTCTGATGAATTAAAACAGCTTACTCAACAAACGGAAAAACGATTAGAGCAAGAAGCCGCTGATGTCTAATTCTTGACATCCTTCCTAGCTGTCTGCTTCCTTGAGCCGAATAGAACGGTGACGATAGTCATCTACAATTAAGACAGAATGCCAATAGTCGTGAACCTTAAATCTAGCTATGCATAGTTATACTCTCATAGATGCCCGCGATCGCCACAGTGAAGTGTTTGAGCAAGCCGCTATTGAGCCTGTTGTGGTGACGCAGCAATCTCAACCTAGCCATGTGATTATGTCCGCACAGACCTACCAGCGACTACTCAAGCGCCTCGAAGAATTAGAAGATATGCTTTTAGGTCAAACAGCAGTAGCCGCACTGAAGAACTCTCAGATGGTGGGAACAGAAACATTCACATCAACTCTCCAGGGTTTGGCAAATGGCGAAGCTTGATGGACTAGAAACTGTTCTGGATTTTCTCAAGGGGTTACAACCCAAAATTGCGGCTCAAATTGCTAAGAAAGTCTTGGCACTGAATGTTGACCCCCTGCCTACTGATAGCAAACAGCTATCCGGTTATCCAGATTATTATCGGGTTGATAGCGGTGAGTACCGAATCGTATATCGGTTCAATCCGAATCAGGATTTGGTTGAAGTAATCTTGGTTGGTAAGCGTAACTATGATGATGTATATAAACGACTAGAACGCCTCTTGAAATAGTGCGACTTAAACGTTTAGGGAATACCAGGTTAATAGCTGCCATTATCAGGATGAAGCAATTACACCCAGCCTTTATCTGTATCCCCCCGTATCACTATATAATGATGATGCTACCGGACTTGACATGACCACTATTGCCTTATTCGGAACGAGTGCTGATCCACCCACTGCAGCTCATAAAACCATTCTCAGATGGTTGTCAAACCACTACGACCAAGTCGCTGTCTGGGCGTCAGATAATCCATTTAAGTCTCACCAAACTTCCCTGGAACACCGTAAGCGGATGTTAGAGGTGTTAATTTCTGAAATTGAAACACCGCGTAATAATATTGGTGTACATGAGGAGTTTAGTTGTAGCCGAACTGTAGAAACGTTAGCCAAAGCTAAGGAAACTTGGGGGGATGGGGTGGACTATACTCTAGTGGTAGGTTCGGATTTAGTCAATCAGATACCCCGTTGGTATCGGATCGAAGAATTACTCAGCCAGGTACAGTTACTGATTGTACCGCGTCCCGGTTATGAAATAGACGAGGCAGGTTTAGAGAGATTGAGGCAGCTTAACACTCACGTTGCGATCGCGGATCTCGATGTACCTGGAGTTTCCTCCACAGCCTATCGTGAAAAAAAAGACCCAGAAGTGGTCACACCTCCCGTGGAAAACTACATTAATCGAGAACAATTGTACAGATGAACACAAATTATTCAGGTATAGGGGCGTTCTTGGCTATACTTTTATGGAGACTATCACATTTTTAAGTTCAAAACGTCACAGTTTTGGATAACCATGTCAGAACGCGGCATCAAACCGATAAACCAATCAGCGTTAGCTGACTTCAAAGTCGGTGTTGACAATGTTATTTTCTCTGTCGATACTCAACAAAACCGCGTCTTGGTGCTATTAATCATGCGCCAGGATGAACCTTTTTCTAGTCAGTGGAGTTTGCCAGGAACTCTGGTACGTCGGGGAGAATCCCTAGAAGATGCCGCCCATCGGGTTCTAGTTGAGAAAATTCGGGTCAATAATCTCTACTTGGAACAACTCTACACCTTTGGCGGTCCGAATCGCGACCCCAGAGAATCCCCAAAAAGCTTTGGTGTTCGTTACCTATCGGTTAGCTACTTTGCCTTAGTTCGGTTTGAAGAAGCACAGTTTATTGCTGAGGGGGTTAGTGGTATTGCTTGGTATCCAGTTAAGCAGATACCTCCCCTAGCCTTCGATCATGGCAAAATTATCGAGTATGGATATCAGCGTTTGCGGAATAAGTTGGAGTATAGCCCCGTAGCGTTTGATGTATTACCTGATGTTTTTACGCTCAGTGATCTCTATCAACTCTATACCACTGTTTTAGGCGAAAACTTCTCGGATTATTCTAATTTCCGCACTCGTTTATTGAAGCTGGGTTTTTTAGCCGATACAGGTCTAAAAGCCTCACGGGGAGCCGGTCGTCCAGCGTCTTTATACCGCTTTGATGCTGAGGCGTTTGCGCCGTTTAAGGATAAGCCATTGGTTTTTCTTTAAAGATACAGCAATTTGTCGTATTTTATAATTATTGTTCATCGAAAGGATTATGACTAAATCGACGATTCAGTACACAACCAAACATTTAAAAGAACTAGGTTTATTTATTGAAGTTAGCGGCAGAACGGACAGTGAACGCAGTCGCAAAAAGGCGCTGGAAGAAATTGAACGCCGGATGGATGACCCAGAGGATACCAGCTTAGATGCGAATAGTTTTGCTGATGGGTTAAGCAGTGAAGATTTAATTGTCGTTGGACCCCCATCAGCGGTGGAATCGCCAGAAGATGAACCGGAAATCATTCAAGCGGTGAAGGCGATCGCGAATTTAGCCAGTTTACGAGTTAGCTTAGAAGAGGTACAGCAGCAGGCGTTGGAGTTACGTCCGGTAATTGAGGCACTCTTTAGCCCCGAACCCCTGACTCCCGAACAAATGCAGCAGGCGACAGATAAGAGTTTTGCCAAAACGTTAATCAAGTTTGCTGAAGCTAAAGCCGCACGGGATCAATTTTTACCCGAAGCGCAACAAGCTTGGCAGATTCTAAAACCCGCTTTAGACAATGTTGATACTGCTTCTAATCCGGTTCTTTCATCTGTGCAAAACTCTAAAACTGATAAGTACGGACAGTGATATTAGGGCATAGGGTACGGCATTGCCGTACCCCTACCACCTAAATCGCGAGGGGAATCTTGCTTCAACCTTCACGAAGTGGAGGTAAGCCTTTGGGGGAGAGCGGGAAATGCCAACGCTAAACGCCCGAAGTATTTCCAGTTATTTCCCGCTAGTTGGTACAATGGTAGCCATGAAACAAGTCCTCACGATAGTCATAAAGCTTCAACCCTCCCCTGAACAGGTTGCCAAATTAGAGGCAACCCTTCAGGCGTTTGCGGATGCTTGCCACTACGTGAACGAACATACAGCACCAAAACTGACTAACAAAATTGCTATCCAATCTTTGACTTATCAAACCATTAAAAGCCAATTCAATTTGGTAGCCAATATGGCAGTCAGAGCTTGTGCAAGAGTAGCGGCTAACCGAAAGGTTGCCTTTTCAAAGGGTAAGCCTGTTAAAGGCTTTATACCAAGCAGTATGGATTGTGACAAGGACTTGTTTCGACTTCGTGAACACGACTGGACGGTAAGCCTTGCCACCATTCATGGTAGAGAGCGAGTTAAGTTAAAGCCAGGTAATTACCAAAGAGGAAAACTCAAAGGGAGGAACCCGACTTCAGCTCAACTGTGTAAGCACCGCGACGGTCAGTTCTACCTGCATATTCAGATTAAGGATACCCCTCCAGACCCAAAAAATACCGATAAGGTAATTGGTGTCGATTTAGGGCGTCGCGACATTGCTGTTACGTCAGAGGATGAAAGGTGGGACGGCTTGCATATCCAGTCGGTGCGAGATAAGTTTTCCAGAGTTAGAGCATCTCTCCAGAAAAAAGCCTCGAAAGGCACGAGAACAACTCGACGTAGATGTCGAGTTGTTCTGAAACGGCTGTCGGGGAGGGAGAAGCGCTACCAACAATGGCTCAACCACAACATTTCCAAGTTGGTGGTCAAACGAGCAGTTGAGTTAAGTGCCTCAATTGCTATAGAAGACTTAACAGGCATTAGAGAAAGAACTAACCAGCAACCGAGAAACAAGACTGAGCGAAGACACTCAAATTCGTGGGCGTTCTATCAACTGCGAACGTTTATCGCGTATAAAGCCAGGAGTGCTGGTGTTCAAGTTATCCCAATTCCCCCTGCCTATACTTCCCAAATGTGTCACAAGTGCCTGCATATTCATCCGATAAAAGGAAAGTCTTACCGTAGTGGCAAGACTTTTAAATGTGGGCATTGTGGTTGGCATGGGGATGCTGATTTCAACGGAGCCAATAATATTGCACTTGTGGGGCTGTCTATAAACCAGCCTGGAGGCACGGGGTTGTCGTGCAAGTTAAATCGAACTGTCGAATATGTTCAGCTTGGCTTGTTCGATGACTTCAGGGCTACTGAAAACCCAGACCTCTGCGATAGCAGGTCTGGGTAGTTTATTAAGGGTACAGTGAGGAGAAACCATGCGATCGCGAACCGTTCGAGAAGGCTCCGTTGGCTTATTAATTCTAGTTGGATTGGCAGTGTTTGTCGGCTTGGTCGTTTGGATTCGGGGTTTGAAGTTTGGCGATAGCAGTTACAGCTTTGTCGTTAACTTTCCTGACGTCGCCGGGATGAAAGAAGGAGCCACTGTGCGCTATCGCGGGGTTGATGTGGGCAACATTACGGATATTCAAGCCACAACCAATGGCGTTGATGTCACCATTGAAATTGAATCAGAAGACTTAGTGATCCCAGAGGATGTCGCTATTGAAGCCAACCAATCAGGTTTAATTGGTGAAACCTCGGTAGACATTACCCCACTCCAACAATTGTCCCCTAGTATCCAATCGATGGAGCCTCTGAGTCCTGAATGTAATTCGGATGTGATTATTTGTAGCGGTGAGCGGATTCAGGGTGAGATTGGGGTGAGCTTTGTTGAACTTCTCCGCAATACTGACCGCTTAACCACCATCTACACCGATCCCCAATTTTTTAATAATATTAACGACCTCGCCCAAAATGCCTCCCTCGCCGCCAGTGGGATCGCTCAACTTGCGGGTGAATTATCTTTATTATCTCGTTCCGTGCGCCAAGAAGTCGGCGGATTTTCTCAGGCGTCTGATGCGATTACGACGGCGGCTACCCAGACGACTCAACGTATTGGCAATACGGCGGAGCAATTTAGCCAGACAGCCGTTCAACTCAATCGATTAATTGCCTCAACGAATGATTTAGTCAGCAGAAATCGGGCGGTTTTAGGCGGAACTTTAGCCAGTGTTAGTGAAAGCAGCGATCAGTTACGCATTCTGTTAGGCGACTTGAGACCTGCTCTAGAAAATGTCAACACGACTATTGATTTAGTGAATGCACGAGTCGATCAAGCGGATATCAGCAACATTATCGAAAACGTTGAAACCGCCTCCGAAAATTTAGCTACCCTCTCCGCTAATGCGACTGAGGTATCTGCTGATTTGCGCGATCTCTCTAATTCGTTGGACAGTCCCAGCACTGCTATAGTATTGCAACAGCTATTAGACTCAGCACGGGTAACCTTTGAAAATACGCAAAAGATTACATCAGATTTGGAAGATTTAACGGGTGATCCTAGGTTCCGTCAAAATCTCAAAGAGTTAGTCAACGGATTGAGTGAACTTGTCTCCTCCACGGAACAGTTAGAACACCAAATCGAAGTAGCACAAGTTGTAGAAGCCGCCAGTGCTGAAATTACAACAGCGGCGGTTAAGGTAGTGGATCAATCCCGTGAGCATGATCTAGCATCCATTAATGAGGAGTTGGTTAAGTCTGAACATCGACTCAATCACCATCAACATATCCTGAAAAAATTGCCGCCAATCCCCAAAAAGCAATCGGTGGATACAGAGTGAGGGTAAGGGGCGATGGAAAGTCTCAACTATCAGATAAATGTAATGATAGCTTAATTCTAAGTCCAGTCATCTTGGCTATCTACAGACTGGGGTTGCTTGGAAACTTGACCTTGGCTGTGAATTTGACGGGTTAACTCAAATAACTCGTCTTCTGTTAAATTCCACTGCTGAAGAATCCGCTCAAGCCCCTGTTGAATCTCCCTAGCGCCAGGAAACCGAGAATAGCGAATCCGTAACCGCGCCAATTCCGTCAACTGGTAATCCGTCGGATCAGCTTTTATTTTCAATAGACTATCCACGATCGCGCGATCGCTCTTTTCTTGCGGATGGTTTTGATCTTTGTTTTCTAGAATTGATGACATAATCTAACTTGACTTTTGTGCCGTTATTCTTTATGTATCCGTTTTTAGTTCACCTCAGATGTTACAGAGTTTAAAGTTCTGTAACTTAATGCTCAAACAGATGAGAGGGCTGCGGTAAACTAAGCCTTAATCCATTGTCTGTTTTACCGCGATCGGCGAGAAGACTCCTGTGATCATCTTTGATTAGACGCGAGAGCGATCGCCCGTGTGTGAGCAGATCCATCTGCAATAATAGATTGCGTACTGTCACAGAACCTACCGTTAACCTGAATAGGGATTAACGGGGGCTTGTCAAAAGTTGGGGCTGTGATCAGCTTACCTGAGTCATCAGGTAAACGGTATGCCATTAGAATCCCTGAGTATCCCTAATTGGGATTAGCGTGGGGAGGATATCTAAATCAATCACCGATAACTCTCGTTTGGAGTCGTTATTCTATGTCTCATAGCGTCAAAATTTACGACACTTGCATTGGTTGCACCCAATGTGTGCGGGCTTGTCCCCTCGATGTGTTGGAGATGGTACCCTGGGATGGCTGTAAAGCTGGTCAGATTGCCTCTTCTCCACGTACCGAAGATTGCATCGGTTGCAAGCGCTGCGAAACCGCTTGTCCGACCGATTTCTTGAGCGTTCGAGTTTATCTTGGCGCTGAAACCACCCGCAGTATGGGTCTTGCCTACTAAGGGTATCTTGAAAATCAGTCTATACTATTGTAGGGGTATGGCTGCATTAGGATGCAAGCGATCGCTTGTATGGTAATGCTGCTGTGTCCTTACTCAGAAATTGCCAATTTTTCAGTAAATTGAGATACAAAAAGGCAAATTTGGTAGGGACACGACATGTCGTGTCCCTCCTACAGATGGCACTTCAACGGTAAAGCCTGTGCGTAAGTCGTGGTAACGATTCTTGACGTTTCCACGGATTGCCCTCTAGCCTATGGGAATGAGGGGGTTTGGGGGAGCTATAGAACCTCATCCTCAACGCAACGAAGTGGAGTACAGTGGGGGTGCCTTCACTCCCCCAAGGAAAAAACAGGTATTCAATATGCCTGTTTTTTTACAACCTCTGTATCCTAGGCTAAGATAACAAGCATAGAGTTAAACCAGTCATGCTAGTATTCGAGGCAAAATTACGAGGAACAAACCAGCAGTACGCCATCTTAGACGAGATGATTCGTACTGCGCGTTTTGTGCGTAATTCCTGCCTTAGATACTGGATGGATAACATTGGGGTCAATAAGTACGACCTCAACAAATACTGCAAGGTACTCAGAGAACAATTTGAATGGTGCAAAAAGCTCTCAGCTCAAGCTTGTCAAGCGTCTGCCCAAAGGGCTTGGAGTGCCATAGCTCGGTTCTTTGATAATTGCAAAAAGGTAGAGACCGAACATGGACGGTCTGTACAAGGCAAGAAAGGCTTTCCTAAGTTCAAAAAACATCAAACCCACGGATCAGTAGAGTACAAAGTTGATGGATGGGTATTATCGGATGACCGATTAACCATTACATTTAGGGATGGATTTAAAGCTGGAACTTTTAGGATGTGGGGGACTCGCGATTTGCATTTTTACCAAAAAGAGCAGATTAAACGAGTTCGTGTTGTACGTAGAGCTGATGGATATTATGTTCAGTTTTCCATCAAGAAGGTGCACAAGGAACATCATGAACCCACGCACCGAATGGTAGGGATAGATGTTGGTTTAAACCATTTCTACACTGACTCTGATGGCAACAAAGTAGAGAACCCCAGGTTTTTAAGGAAAGCCCAGAAAGCCTTAAAACGCGCACAAAAACGTGTTTCCCGTAGAACCAAGGGTTCAAAGAATCGTCTCAAAGCCATAAAGCAACTGGGTAGAGTGCATCTCAAGGTATCAAGGCGGCGTAAAGACTTTGCGGTAAAGACCGCAAGGGCGCTTATCCAATCTAGCGATTTGGTAGCCATTGAAGACCTACAAGTGCGAAACATGGTGAAGAACCATCATTTAGCTAAGTCAATCAGTGATGCTAGTTGGACATTGTTTCGGCAATGGTTGGAGTATTTTGGAAAAGTATTTGACGTACCAGTGATTGCTGTTGCGCCTCATTACACTTCTCAGGATTGCTCCAATTGCGGACAAGAAGTCAAGAAAACCTTGTCCACTCGCACTCATCAATGCCCACATTGCGGATATATTAATGACCGAGACACCAACGCCGCCATCAATATTTTGATGAAAGCGTTGCGAGGTCTTGCACAACTACCGTCGGGCAGACGGAAAGTTACGCCTGGGGATGAGATGACCCCCTGCTCTTGTGGGGA